>CAZTEE010000193.1:0-3500 GCA_964611775.1 uncultured Phycisphaeraceae bacterium
GCCCAGGGCGGCGACGCAACGATGATGTCTAGGAGCGCCAGCGTCTCGTCGTCGTAATCGAGCGAGCCGTCCGCGTGTATATCAACCTCGGCGCCGGCGAGGATCGTGATTTCTTTTATCTTCTCGTTCGCGTCTCGGATCGCGCGGACGTGCTCGCGAAGCCGATCCGCCGACAGCCCGTTGGCGACAGTCTGGCTCTTGGAATGATCGGTGACGGCGATCGTGTGAAACCCGCGGTGTTTGGCTTCATCAGCGAGTTGTTCGATTGACAGTGCGCCGTCCGACGCCGTGGTGTGCGCGTGGAGTTCGGCGCGGATCGCGTCAAGCGTGACGAGGTCAGGCTCGGCGCCTTGCTGAATTTGAAACTCATCGCCGTCCTCGCGGAGTTCGGGCGGGATGAACGGCATCCCGAGTATCTTATAAATATCTTCTTCTGTCTTCGCCGCGACCGGCGCCACGCCGCGATCCTGCGGCGGCATCTTCGAGGCGCGATCATCATCCGGGAACAAGCCGTACTCATTGAGCGTCAGACCGCGCGCGATCGCGCGCTCGCGCAGGCGCACGTTGTGGTCCTTCGATCCCGTGAAATACAGTAGCGTCGCACCAAACACGGCGTCGGGCACGACACGCAGATCGACCTGAATCTGTCGGCCCGGATCGTCCCCGTCGAGCCGTGCGCGGACGGATGATTTCGTCGCGCCCGCGGAGATAACCTCCGCGACGATCGGCAGCGATCGGAACGCCTCGCCGACTGCCGCAGCGTCGTCCGCGGACGCGAGTATGTCTATATCCCCCACTGTTTCCCGGCCTCGGCGCAGCGATCCCGCGAATGTCACACGTTGTACACCCGGCTCGCACTGGAGCGATGTAACGATCGCGTCCGCCACCGGCGCCGCCAGACCGATCGGGGTCCGCCCGCCGCTTTTCTTCGAGAATGCGATCGCTGATTTAATATTATCAACGGTCTTCGCGCCCATGCGGGGCAGTTCGAGGATCGTCCCGTCGTCGATGATGCGCTCGAGATCCGCTACGCTCTCGACGCCTTTCTCGCGCCACATCAGGCCAACGGTTTTCGGCCCAAGCCCGGGCACACGCAGCACCGCGAGCAGGCCGGGCGGGATCTTCGCCGCGTACTCGTCGTGCTCGGCG
The DNA here is from genome assembly GCA_964611775.1 of uncultured Phycisphaeraceae bacterium. Classification (GTDB taxonomy): domain Bacteria; phylum Planctomycetota; class Phycisphaerae; order Phycisphaerales; family UBA1924; genus J020. The sequence goes on from CAZTEE010000193.1 coordinate 1,150, forward strand.
ATCCGGCCCGAACGCACGAACTCCTGGATTTTGTCCGCGATCTTGGCGCCGACGCCTTCGATGGATTCGAGTGTGTCGCGTTCGTCGGCGATCTTCGAGAGATCCTGCCCGAGGCCGGAGATCACGCGCGACGCGCGCTGGAGAGCCGCGACGCGGAACCGGTTCTCGCCGAGGAGTTCCATCATCTCGGCGGTCTCTTCGAGAAGACGCGCGATATCGGCGTTGGCGCTCATCACGCGCATAGTACGCGAGCGAGCCTCGCCGTGAAATCATTTCACGCGAAGGGGTCGTGCGCGACGGGCGCCAGGCAGTACATGCAGTTGGCGAATCGGCGAGAGATTGTTCGTTGGCACTTGTGGCACGTCAGCGCGCTCGATCTGTTGACCTTGCCGTCGAGCCGGCCGTCGGTCAGGTCGATCTCCGTGACTCGGTCGAGCAGGGCCTCGTCCGTGATCTTGAGTTCGTCGCGGATGATCGTCCAGAGCGACTCGCACAGCAGCGCGAGGCGCTCGACACGCGCTTCGAGGTGCTCGACATTCGCCGAAGCCCGTCGCGCCTCGGAGTCGGCGCCCGACGCCTGCGCCGCGGCCGCCATGCCCATGAACATCCCGAATCGGCTTGATGACATGCTTCGCCTCCTTCTTATTCCCGTCCGCGATGCGTACGAACAGCGGCGTCGATATTGACACTGATAGTAGTACTTATAGTGGCACGGGCGGGACGACCGTGCAAATCCATATGAATACTTGAAGGACTCGCTCTGTTGAAGCAGAATCCGCGCACGGGCGGGACGCCCGTGCCACTATTTTGACCTTATTTTGTGCCCTTCGCTCTCGCCGTCACTACGCCGACGCGCCTGGCTCGCCGGGAGCCTCCCGGGTTATCTTCGCGAGCAATTCTGCATGGCGGTCGCTGGCGCCCCGGTTCGCGGCGACGCACGCGAGGGCGCTGGCGCCGATCAATTCTCGTCGGGCACGCTCATCGATCAGCCCCCGGAGCGCTGCCGCGAGCGATTCCCTGTCCGCCCGCACGATCGCGTCTGCCCGTTCGAGAGTGTCGACAGCGGCGGCGAAATCTGCGAATCGAGGCCCGATTACTACGGGCTTGCCCAGCGACGCCGGCTCCATCGGGTCCGATCCGTACAACTCGCCGAACGAGCGACCGACAACGACTACGTCGGCGAGCGCGTACGCCGCCCGGAGTTCGCCGATCGTGTCGAGAAGGAATCTGTCCGCGCCCGGCGTGCCGGCCGAGAGGCCGACGGACCGTCGCACGCAGCCCGGCAGATCAATCGCGGCGGCGTCGAACCATTCCGGGCGACGCGGCGCGCAGAGCAACTGCGCGCCATCGGGGGTCGCCGCGTGCAGGAGTGCGTGCTCGACGGGTTCGGTGCTGCCGGCGACTATTAAGGGCTTTGCAAGATCAATCCCGAGATCGCGCGCCAACTCAGCCGCGGCTTCATCGAGCGATCCGTCCGGCGCGCCCGCGGCGTCCCACTTCATAGATCCGAGCACTCGGCAACGGTCCGCCGGGACACCCGCAGCGATGAATCGCTCTCGGTAGACCTCGTCCTGCACGGCACACGCGGCGAGCGATCGGAACAGCCCGCCGAGGATCGGGCGGGCGAGCCGATATCGGCGGAACGATCGGTCGCTAAGTCTCCCGTTGAGGACGACGACCGGTACTCCCCGTCGGCGACAAGCGCGTACGAAGTTCGGCCAGAGTTCGAGTTCGACAAGTCCGACCGCGTCCGGACGGACGCGAACGAGAAACCGCCGAACCATCCACGACGCGTCAAGCGGATATCGGACGACGGTGACGCCCGGCGTCATCGAGAAAAGTTCGCTTGCGCGAGCGACGCCGGTGTCGGTCGTGACGGAGAGTACGACGTCGAACTCCCCGCGTAGAAGTTCGACGAGCCGACGTGTGAGGTTGACCTCGCCGACGGAGACGGCGTGCAGCAGCAGGCGCTTCCGCGCGGGATCGTCGGCGAGGCGATCTCCGTGCCCGAACCGATCGCGCCACCCCTCCCGACGCCGACGGAGCCACCAAGGCGCCGCGACGGCCGCCAAAACGAGATAGACCGCGTCGAAGATCAGGCTCATCGTCGGCCCGCGCGCTCGACGCGGCCCCATGAAATGGGCGGGGTGGGACTCGAACCCACGACCACTCGCGTGTAAGGCGAACGCTCTGGCCAACTGAGCTACCCGCCCGCCGTTCTTATTATAGCAATCACAAACGGCCGCGCGCATCGACCCGGGCCGATCTCTTCACGATGCGCAAAAACTGTTGCATCACCCTCACCGTGAGTGTACCCTGTCTGGTGAGAGAGTGGGCTCGCGGGAGGGTCG
>CAZTEE010000194.1:0-3484 GCA_964611775.1 uncultured Phycisphaeraceae bacterium
TCGACGGACTCAGAAACTGAAGCGTTCGACGACGACGCTGATAATTGAGAGACCCGCGCAACCGAGGCGTCTTGCGCCGTTGTGTCCGCCGACGTGGCTCGGCTGAGTGTCGCGCCGATGAGTCCGACACGCCGAACTTGGGTTTCAGGCCTGATGCGCGGGGTAAGACGGATCTGTTCCGCGCGCAATAGTGGCACGGATGTCCCGCCCGCGCGAACACGGCTCGGAGTGCCCAGCCAACCCGGAAATAGTTGCGCGGCGATTCGCCCGTGATTTCTTTCGGAAATCCTGACGAACGCTGGCGTGAGGTCAGGCGTCCGATGCGGCGCTGCAAAAATAACCGAGCGATACATATCGAGCGATGCATAATGCTAGAGCCGGCGGCATTAAATCACATTCGCCCACGAATGCCGCGCGCGTGCCGACCCGGCTTTATGGCGTCTTGCGCCATTCTGTTCACACGCCCGCACCAGAGATATCATGCCACCGAGTTCGGTGCACCGAACTCGGTGCTTCGAATCGGGTGTGCAGACCAGACTTAAGTTCCTCCGCGCGAAAAACCGACTTCGGCCCAGAGCCGCCGAATGTCGGTGGCGCGTCCGCCCCTGAACACGAAGAAGCAAAACGCATCAGCCGCCCATTGCGTCGCGTATGACGCCCGCGGGGGGTTCGCATCCGATGAACAGGCGCGACTGCATTTCCGCCTGCGCGACGAAGAGCGCAGCGCCGTCGACCGTGGTCATGCCGAGTTCGCGTGCCGTGAGGATAAGGGTTGTCTCGCGTGGTGTGTACACCGTGTCAAACACGATCGGCGTCCGACCGGCGTCGGCGAGCGCGCGGAGGTCGATCGGCGTTTCACCGGGCGCGGGCCCGCCGGTCATACCGATGGGTGTCGCGTTGATGATCGCGCCGGCGCATGTTCGAATCGCGTGCGACATCGGCGCCGCGACGATCCGCGCGCAGTGCTGATCAGCGAACTCTCCGAGGTCGCGGGCGATCTCGTCGGCTCGTTCGCGCGTGCGGTTATAAATAGTGACTGTCGCGCCCTCGGCGGTGAGCGCAGCGGCGGCGGCGCGGGCGACGCCGCCGGCGCCGAGGATCGCTACGGAGCCGCCACGAGGATCGAACCCGGCGTCGCGCAGGCACGACACGATCGCGGGTGCGTCTGTGTTCGACACGCGCATGCCGGAATCATCGAGGCTGAGCGTGTTCGCAGCGGCGCACGAGGCGGAAAAGTCGTCGAGCGACCATCGCCGACCGCACGGGCGGGACTCCCGCACTGCTGATGATTGATCTTCGCACGGGCGGGACTCCCGCACTGCTGGGCTATAATTTTCATAATGTTCGTGCGCGTATCTGACCAGGTGTTGCTTGTGCGGGATCGTGACGCTGGCGCCCGCGATGCCGAGGCGTGGGTCATCCACGAGCGCGCCGAGCGTGGCTTTGAAGTGTTCCCATTCGGGCGGGACGGGCAGCGGCAGGTACACGCCGTCGAACCCGGCGGCGGCGAACGCGGCGTTGTGCGCCGCGGGTGATTTCGAATGTCCGATCGGCCAGCCGATCACGCCGAACACTTGCGTCTTCGCATTGATCGAACGGAAGCGATAGAGATCGAGCAACTCGGCGACCGTCGGCTGGCCCGGCGCGGTGGCGCTTTCTTCGCGGAGCGTGGCGAACGTAAGAAACCCGCCGAACTTCGGCGCCAGCACGCGCGACATCAGCCCGAACTCTCCCATCCCGAGCGCGATCGTCGGCCGATCGCGTGTTGCAAGGATCTCGAACAGTTCCAGGTTGTCGCGGAGAGAGCGGGCACGGTGCGCGATCTTGATCACCGCGATGTCGTCACGGTCACGCATGCGCGCCAGCCGGCGGTTGATATCCGCGGGCCTGGTATGAAAATCGTGCAGCGACGCGATGACGCGCGGGGTGACGGCTCCGGCTCGCGCGCGATCCTTCAGTTCGCGCGCGAGGGCCGCCAGTTCGGGTGAGCGTTCGAGCGACGCGAACTCGATGTCGAGATACGCCGGCGGGTTCGGCGCGTCGGCGAGGGCGCGATAGATCGCGGCGACGGCCGTGTCGTCGCCGGTCCATGAGCCGCCTTCCGTTGCCGATCGGCATGTCACGATCGCGGGCAGCGGAGACTCGGCCACGAGCGCCGCAGCGGAATCGGCGAGCGCGGCGGCGTCCGGTGCGTCCGGTGCGTCCGGTGCGTCTGAAGCAATATTATCTATGCGGAACTCGACGATGTCGGCGGTCGCGGCTTGTGCGGCGCGCGCGTCTTCGAGCGCGCGCCGCGGGCCGGCGTCGTCCGGTTCGACTGTGATCGGCACGCAGAGCATCGTCATCGCGGCGAGTTTACGGCGTTATCGGCGGCGAGGATGTTCCGAGCGGCGGCGGCGCCCGCTATGTGCCCGCTCGCCCAGGCCCATTGAAAATTGAACCCGCCGATGCGGCCGTCCACGTCGAGGATCTCGCCGACGAGATGCAGGCCGGGCGTCGCGCGGGATCCCATGGAGTCGAGCCGGACTTCCGAAAGCGGCACGCCGCCGGCGGTCACTTCCGCGGCTTTGAAACCTTTGCTGCCCGTGATCGGGATCTCCAGCCTGCACACGGCGGCGACGAGCGCGGCACGCTGGTCCTTGCGCAGGGAGGCGCCCGGCGATGCGGGATCCACGCCGACGTGTTCGCAGATGGCGCGAGCGAGCCGATCGGGGATATGTTCGGCGAGGAATCGGCCCGGCGTGCGCCTGCCGAGGGCCAGGAGTTCCCGGTCGAGGGCGTGCTCGTCGAGATCGGGCAGCCAGCGGGCGATTAGCGCCGCATCGCCGGCGGCGCGGGCGTCGAGGTAATACCGGCTGATGTCGAGCACGACCGGGCCGGAGATGCCGAAGTGCGTGAAGAGCAGCGGGCCGGTGAACACCGCGATCTTCTTGTTTCTTATATCGCGGACTTCGAGCGCGGCGACGGTGGAGACGCCGGCGAGCGAACGGGCGAAGTGGCCGTCGGGGACGGTGAGCGGGACGAGGGCGGGGAAGACTCGGGGCGTGACGGTGTGGCCGAGCGACCGGGCGAGCGTGTAGCCGAAACCGTCGGAGCCGGTCTTGGGCAGAGACATCCCGCCGGTGGCGAGGACGATTCGGCGGGCGCGGAGAGTGTTCGGGTGACGTTCATTCGAAAGCCCAGGGATTTCATCCCTGGGCTTTTGAGCGGGCGTCGGTTCGCCGGCGTCCGCACGGACGAGGAACCATTCGCCGTCTTGTTCGATAGCGTGGACGCGGTGCTTTGTTCTTATATCCGCGCCGGCGTCGCGGGCCGCGGTGAGGAGAGCGTTCAGCACGGTGCGTGCGGAGTCGGTGACGGGGAAGAGTTTGCCGGTGTCCTCGCGTTTGAGTTCTACGCCGAGGTCGCGGAAGAAACGGACGGTGTCTTCTGCGGTGAATGCGCGGAGGACGTTGCGTACGGCGGGCCGCGTGGAGCCGGCGTA
>CAZTEE010000195.1:0-3458 GCA_964611775.1 uncultured Phycisphaeraceae bacterium
CTGCACCTAGGCCACTACGTCGGGTCGATCGAGAGCCGCCTCCGCCTTCAGGACGATTACGACTGCTACGTCCTGCTGGCAAACATGCACGCCTTTACAACTCGGTCCGACAGGCCCGACGACATCCGCCGCGACACCATCGAGATCGTCAAGGATTGGCTTGCCTGCGGCATCGACCCGAGCCGCTCGACCATCGTCCTCCAGACCGAAGTCCCAGCGATCGCCGAACTTACATGGTTCTTCGCGATGCTCATCCCGTTCAACCGGGTGATGCGGAACCCCACCTTGAAAACCGAGATCGAGTCGAAGGGCCTCGGCGATCAATACCCCTTCGGATTCCCGATGTACGCCGTCGGGCAGTGCGCGGACATCCTCGCGTTTCGGCCCGAGTTCGTGCCCGTGGGCGAGGACCAGGTCGCCCATATCGAAATGTGCCGGGAGGTCGCCCGGCGGTTCGACCAGGTCTATTGCGGCGTCGATCCCCACACCGAGGACGAGGATTATCCCCGGCTCGGCGGGGTCTTCCCGATCCCCGCGGCCCTTGTCGGGAGGGTGGGCCGGCTCGTCGGGACGGACGGCAAGCAGAAGATGTCCAAGAGCCTGAACAACGCGATCTTACTTTCTGACTCTCCGAAGGAAGTTAAAAAGAAGATCGGCGGGATGTACCCGGGCCAGAGCCGCGAGCCGAACGAGCCGGGCGACCCCGACATCAATCCTGTCTTTTCCTACGCGGAGATTTTTATTCGTGATGAGGCGTCGGTGGCCGAACTCAAGGACCGCTACCGCCGGGGGGACAATCTGGGCGACGGGCATGTGAAGATGGCCGTGGTGGACGCGATCAATGAACTGCTCGACCCGATCCGCTCCCGCCGGGCTGAATATGAGAAGCCGGGCGGGGACGATCTCGTCATCGACATCATCCGGGCGGGGACGGCCCGTGCGAACGCGGTCGCAGAGGAGACTTTGTGGCGGGCGAAGCGGGCGATGCGGCTGGGGTTCTGGGAACGCGAAGTTTCGGTCCGGCGGTGACTCCGGTGAGTCGGCAGGAGGCCGATTCGTTGACGGCGGGACGAGCCTGGGATAGTCTCGTGCGTCCCCGGATCGGCACGAAACGGGGATGCCGGGCTTGTAGCTCAGTTGGTTAGAGCGCACCCCTGATAAGGGTGAGGTCGATGGTTCGAATCCATCCAGGCCCATTCTGAAGCCGGTGTCGATCGCCCGCCCGATCGCGGGCGATGAGTCGTGCCGTCCGATGCGACACGCCGATCCATCGGATCAATCCGGCGGGGCGTCTTGGGCAATTTCGGGCGATTTTCCTTGCTGCCCGGCGAATTTGTGGCATGATCTCTTGCGAAAGGCCGAGTCGGACCCCGGAACGGGCGAGAGTAGGTTGCGTCAGCGATTACCGGACGTTACACTCCCGGCATCGCAGGCGCTCATCCAGCAACAGGGAGAGAGATTCAGTGAAGACTCAAGCAATCGGAACACTCGGAGCTGTGGTTGTGCTCGGAGCGTTGGCGGCCGCCGCCGCCGCGGATCCGGGCGATATCCGGATCGATCTCGGCGGGCTAGCCGGACCGGATCAACGATTCACCGGCGGTGAACTCGTGCCCGACAGACAGCCCGATTCTAGCGGTTCTGGCGGCGGGATGTTCATCGAGACTATCGAAGGCAACGGACAGCCGACGCCCCCGGATCCCAGCATCGTCCCCTTGCCCGGACCCGGCGCGATGGGGCTGATAGGCCTCGGCGTCCTCGCCGCCCGGCGTCGCCGCCGCTGATCCTGCCCGGCGTATTCCAGATCGGCACAGATGGAGCGAGTTCACCGCTGACACAGCGCCGGCGGTGTTACGGACAGGATTCATCAATAGAATATCAGCAGGCCGAGCGCCAGCGCGAGCAGCGCCGCGTTCGCCAAGGCCACGCGTACGCCCAGGCTACGCCCGCCGAGCGCTGCCGCCAGCGCTGTCTTGAACACAAGGTTAGATGACAGCGCTACAAACACCACTCTCCATCCGGTGTCCGCGTCGATAGTTCCTTCCCGCTCGACGAGCCGGGATGTTGACAAAGTAATCGCGTCCATATCCACCACCCCTGACAGTGCTGCGACGGCGTACACGCCGCTATTGCCGAGCAAGTCGTCCCCCGCCGCGACTGCGAGGATGATGATCGCATAGAGCGCACCAAAGACTAGTGCCGGCCGCAACTCGAACGGGTTATCCGGATCTTTGACGCCGGTGTCGCCGTCACGCGCCGTCAGCCAGAGCACAATCGAAACGCAGATACCGGCAACGATCATAAGCGTAAGCGGGAGCCACGCCCGACCGAGCAGCGTCGGGGAGACAACCGCTATCTCGATGAACACACGGATAAAAGAGACAACCGTCGCCAGCATGATCGCGACGACCGCTCCGACGGCCGCCTCGCGGGTCTTACCCGCACGCTGGGAGAACGACACGGTCGCCGCGGTGCTAGAGATCGCCCCGCCGATAAGCCCCGCTGCGACTGTTCCCGCGCGATCGCCGAACGCCTTGTGCATCAGGTACCCGGCGAACCCGATCCCCGAGACCAGCACGACCATGAGCCAGATGTTCGAGGGATTGAGGACTCGGTACGGGCCGTACTCCTCGTCGGGAAGCACAGGGAGTATCACTAATGTGATGAGCGCGAACTGCATCACTGCGCGGATGTCGCGTTCGCCGACGCGCTGAACGAATCGGTGCATCGGCGCCTTGAGTTGCAGGAGCACCGCGACTCCCGCCCCGACTGCGACCGCCGCCGACCGAGGCCCGTCCACGAGCATCGCCCCGACGAGGAACATCGCCAGCACCGCGATCTCCGTCGTGATGCCGACCTCTGCCTCCCCGCGGCGGATCTCCACAGCGACCCCGAGCACGAGTATCGCGATCACGCCCGCGAGCGCCGCCGCGAGTACCCACCCGCCGTACAACCCCGCGAGCATCGCGGCGATCGTCCCCGTCACCGTAATCAACGGGAACGTGCGGATCCCGGCGATGTGCTTGGCGACGTGCTCGCGCTGCAACCCCACCAGCAGCCCAAGCCCCAGGGAAATCCCCAGCGTCTGAAAGATCGGCGGGATGTCCACTGAATCATTCTACGGCATTGCTACGGCGATCAGAAATCCGCACGCCGTCGCCGCGCACCAGCGGCGAGGCCCGCGAGCAGAAGCGTCGCGCCCGTCCCGGGCGTGGGGACCGCTGCGCTCACGCGCATCCGAATGATCGTGCTCAGGCCGTCGACTTCGGCGAATCCGACAATGAACCCATTTTCCGTGATGTCGAGGGCCGCGCTAATGTGCACGCCCGCGCCCGCGGGCAGAAGCGTGTTCAGGTCGATCATGCCGAGTTCCGGTGTCCAGAGGTAGCCGAAGCGACCGCTGATATCGTCGCCGTAGGCATCACCGACGACCCATCCGGAGTTGTTGACAGCGTGCGCGA
>CAZTEE010000196.1:0-3418 GCA_964611775.1 uncultured Phycisphaeraceae bacterium
CGGAACCAAGGTCAAGCTCGCGGCCGCGTGCGGCATCTACGACACCATCGGCATCGATCTCGTCGCGATGAACGTCAACGACCTGATCGTTCAGAACGCGGAGCCGCTCTTCTTCCTTGACTACATCGCCGTGAACAAAGTCGAGACCGACATTCTCGAGCAGATCATCAAGGGCATCACCGATGGCTGCGCGCAGTCAGAAGCGGCCCTGCTGGGCGGTGAGACTGCGGAAATGTCAGATGTGTACGCGCCGGGAGACTTCGATCTCGCGGGATTTGCCGTGGGCGTTGTTGAGTTGCACCGGGCGATGGACGCAACGCGTGTGGAGCCGGGCGATGTTGTGCTGGGGCTGTCATCGAGCGGCGTGCACAGCAATGGGTACTCGCTTGTGCGCTCGGTCGTGAAGCATGCGGGGCTCGACCTGGGCCGCGCGTATCCCGAACTCGATCCCGCCGCGCCGCTCGGGCGGGTGCTGCTTGAGCCGACCCGTATCTACGCAAAACCGGTGGTGAAAGTGCAGCGCGGTTACCGGGTCAAGAAGGTGATCACCGGGATGGCCCACATCACGGGCGGCGGGCTGGCTGGGAATCTCTCCCGGGCCCTTCACCCCGGCGTCGACGCCGCGATCGACGAGTCGGCCTGGACGCCGCCTCCGGTCTTCTCGTTCCTCCAGAAGCACGGCGGCATCGACGACGACGAGATGCGCGAGGTCTTCAACATGGGCGTTGGCTTTTGCCTGATCGTCAAGCCGACGTTTGCCGCATCCATCGCCGACAAGCTGCGGCGACTGGGCGAGGAAGTCTTCACGATGGGTGAGATCGTCAAGGGCTCGGGCGAGGTGCGAATCAGGATGCGCTCAAAGCGCGGCCGTTGAAGCAGCGTCAGCCGAGGAGCGCTCCGATGGCCTCGTCGGGACGAAGGCGTCCCGTTGCGGCGTTGATCTTCTCTTCCTGACCCAGCTCGACCTCCGCCCTGATCTGCTCGGCGAGCAGGCGGGCCGCCTCAAGATTCGTGAGCGCGTACCGTGCGGCGGCGGCGCCGAAGGTCAGATGGTCCGCTCCGGGCGGAACTTCGAGCGCGCGCGCGGCAAGCTGTTCGAGCACCTCGCGGTTGGAGAGGGCCTGACTCTCGATCGCGTCCGTCGCGCGCTCGCGGGATTTCCGGGCGCGCTCGATGCGATCGTTCAGCGGCAGGCGACTGGGCGGCGCTTCCTCCGGCCGCAACGGCTGATTGTTCGATGTCGAATCGCTGTTCATGGAACGCCTCCCTGCGAGCGGCGTCTCCGACGCGACTTAAGGGAGAATCGACCGAATCAGGCCACCACATGCGAGATTGAGACGCGTTGCGGGCGTTCTCGGACCGCAACGCGCTGCGCGACCGCACTGTCTTGCCAGCGTTTCCAGGCCGCGACCATCGCCGCAAACCGCGGGTCCGTAGCCGCCGGCGCAGCAATCCTCGCGACAAGCGCCGCCGATTCTTGTCGGACCTTCTCAGTTGGTTCCCGGTCCTTCGGTCATTCCAGGGACGGATTCCGCGGCGGCTTCTGTTTCCGCCGCCGCCACGGATGCGGAACCGCGCCGAATGCGATTGCGGACGAGCGTCGCTACTTCTTCGAGGATAGGGTCGCCCGACTGGAGGCAGCGATCGAACATTTCATCGTCAGTGCTCAGCACGCGGGTGAGAAGCACGGTCAGGGTCGGCAACCGATCGAGATCCTGCCGCGCGATCTCGTCAATCGGTTGGCACGCCTTGACGATCCAGCCAGCGGGCGAGGTGAGGATGGTGAAGACGCGCTCGAGTTCCGACATCGACGGGTATCGTTCGGCGATCACGCCGGCGACATCGGCGCGTTCGGTCTGGAGGGATCTCAGGTCGCCGGCCAACTTCTGGAGCGCGGCAGGCATCTGGCTCACAACAAAATCCAGATCGGCGTCGAACAGTTCGAGGGCGGCTCGCTTGCTTCGATCCGTGGCCTCGATCCGATCGAGCGCGTCGATGAAGCGTTGCCTGGAGTCCTCATCGAGTGGCGACAGGGCGTATAGCATGAGTTGCAGCATGCGAGGGCCGCCCACACTCGCAAGCACATTCACAAAGCTCTCAGGCCGCTCAGTGTCGAACGCGATGACAAAGGCGCCGAGACTCTCATCCCGGGCGCCAGTGTCGCGCAGCGCCCTGAGCACGCGCTCGCGGGGGTCGGCGAAGAGCCGGCGTCGCGCGTACAGGATCAGCTCAAGAAGGCGACCGCCCTCGGCCTGGGCCAGCGCCTGTTCGAGGTCTTCGATGCGGCTGCCCGGCGTCTGGATCGCGTCGCGGGACTGGCGATCCGACTCCGTGGCGATGCTCAAGGTGCCCTGCCTGAATCGGGCCTCGCCCTCTTCGGTCTTGTTGAGGCGGAAACCCTGGAGAACATTCCAGCGAAGCCCGACGCTGGATGTCGCCAGTTCGTCGATGACGACCGCCGTCGCGCCGCCGCCAAGCCACACGCGCGCCTTGATCTCTTCTCCGGGCCTGAGCCGAAGGCGACGATCGAGACTCACAACCTCGGGCGCAAGCCCTTCCTTCACTCCTCGCCCGTCGGCGGTGAGGTGCGGCGAGAGCAGGATCGCGGTGCTGATCGGTGAGCGCGGCCCGACCGCGAGCGGAAAAGTTCCGACATTTCGAATCGAGAGTTCGAGTTCGAGCGGATCGAGCGCGGTGGCCGTGCGGGACGGATGCTCAGCTCGCAGCAGCATGAAGGATCGCGGCTCGGTCGTCATGCGATCCAGGATCCGCGGGAGCTGATCCACGTACGAATTGATCGCGTTCACGATGGGCGTCGGGTTGAGTCGCCGACCGAGGATCCCCTCGATGCGCGTCCGGGCCCAGAGCCCCACCGGTGTGCCGGGCTGGGCCAGTGCCGCGAGCGCGTACTGCTTCACGGCGGCGTCCGCATCCTTCGCGAACTCGGCGGCAAGTCCGAGGCCGAGTCGCGAACGCGTGTCGTTCTCAGCGACGGGCTCCAGATGTTGACGGGCGGTCTCCACGTCGCCGCGACCGAGGGCGAGCCACCCCTCGAAACGCGCCAGGGCCTCCGGTGTGAGATCCTCGCGGATGTCATCCAGAAGTTTCGCGGCGCGTTCGAGATCCTGACCCGACCAGACCAGCAGCCAGAGCAGGTCGTTCTTCAGTTCAATGATAACGGGACGGAATGACCACTCCGAGTCGCCCTTTGCTTCCTCTGCTTCCGCCGCGTCGATTCTGGATGTGAGCCATGCGGAGAGTCGCTCCGCCGCCGAGATCACATCTTCTTCGCGCCCGATGGCCGACGCGGTGGCGAGGCGGATCCGCTCGTGATGCGGACGCGGAGTCCAGTCCGGCACCGGGGCCGGATCCTCGCCCATCTCCTCGAGAAGCAGTCTCGATCGTTCGATCTGCCAGC
>CAZTEE010000197.1:0-3323 GCA_964611775.1 uncultured Phycisphaeraceae bacterium
GCGCCAGATCGGCACGGGTGAACGGCCGCGCCCGCAGCATCGCGCGAAGCGAGCCTAGCTCCGCCGGCGATTCCAACGCGTCGAGTTCCGCGATGAGAGATTCGAGCATGTCCGGTTTTTGGGAATTCACTGGTGCGCCGCATGATAGCCGCCACGCGCGCGGCCGACCGCGCATACCCCCGGTCCATCATCTCCGGCTGTCGAGCAGGGTGTGAAGCTCGATGTCGATCACCAACGGCTCGCCGGGTCTGATCAGCGGCGGGCGACCCTCGGAGCCGAAACCGAAATCCGGCGGCGCAAGAATTCGGCGGTAATGACGCTCCGACACCGGCGGCGCCTGCATCGGCGCACGCATCCCCAGCACACCACGCCGGAATCCTTCTATAAAGTTCCCGGGCGCCGGCTGAAGGTGAAGAAACTTTCTGTGCGCCCATCGTGTCGATTCGAACAACTGGCCGTTCATCCTCCGGATATCCAAATCGACAAGCGCCGAAGCGCCCGCGCGAAGCTCCGGCCCGTGTCCGACTCGCAGATCAATCAACACCAGCCCGGACTCGAGCATCTGCACCTGCGCGGACTCTTCGGTCCGCGGCAGTTCCCACGCAACTCCCCCCAAACTCGCCCCGGAAACATCGAATCTCTCCTCTTCCCATCGCAGCCATTCCGCAGCCGCAACCTCGAACCGCGACGATCTGGCGCCACCGCTGTGCAGCGTCAACGGCGCATCGGACGACAGCGACCAACCCGTGCCCGAGCGTTCAAGCCTTGCACGACCCAGCGGAACCAGACGATCAAGATCGATCGCCGGAAAAAACATGGGCGCAGCCCACAACCCCAATGCAAGATGGCCAAGATCCGTCGCGTACACCTCGCGGTCATCGGGCGGGAAGCCCAGCAACATCGCGTACGCCCCCGCGTCGCTCAGGTTGTCGAGCGCCCACACCTGCTGGCGGATCGGGAACTCCTCCCGGCCTCGCTCGACCATCTCGACGTACAGGCACAACTCGTGCCCGCCGCAAGGCATCGCCGCCAGCCGCAAGGTCCGCTCACCGTCGGAGTATGTCCCCGTCACCGCGTCCAGGATCCGCTCCGCTGGGTCGGCGCCGGCATGGCCGATCGGCCCGGCCAGCGCCGCGACGCCGAACGCAATAAACGCCGCCATTCGGATGCGCACGCGGCTCGTCGCAGCATGATTCACGTCGTCGGTCCTTTCATCAGCGGGAAGCGCAAGCGACCAGGCCCCGCACGCCGGGCATCAGGCGTCGGACGTCGCCGACCCGCACTCGATGCCTGATCTATGCCCGGTCATCCTAACACGCCCGGCCCGGGCGATCAGTTCCCGCAGCCGCCCCAGTTCGAGAGAATCCTGAGCAGGTCCAGGCCGTCCGCGACCCCATCGCCGTTGACATCGGCCGGCGCCGCGGCGGTCCCCCAGCCCGAAAGCACACTCAGAAGGTCCGAAGCGTCCACGGCGCCGTCACGATTCAGATCACCGGCACACCCGCCCGGCAGGATGATCTGCTGCATCATCCGCGCGTAGAACGCCGCCGACTCGGGATCGCGCGGGTGCAGCCGGGACGCGTCGAGCAGATCCCCGCCCCGTCCCGCCGACCCGGCGAGGTCCACCGTCCGCGTACCGAACATGAACGCGTCGAACCCCCGCTGCGCAAGCCACTGCTGCGCCGCGGCGGACCCGTTGAAAAAAGTTGTGTCGGTCGCGTCGTATATCGACACGGCGGCGACGTTCGCCCGGTCGCTTGCGATCTCGAACGCCGCGTCCCGCGCCGCGATAAACCAGGCGTGGGCCGCGTCGCCCGAGCCGACCGACGTGCTGTGAAAGTGCGGGATCACCAGGCAATGCACGACGGACTCGAGCCCCACGCGGTCCGCCGCGGCCTGGGCATGGTCGATCATCGCCGCGAACCGCGGTCGATGCCCGCCGGCGCCGGGCGACTCGACATCGAAGTAATAAAAGAAATACGCCGGCTGGGCCCGGTCCAGCGTCGTCACGTCGAGCCAGTGCGTGAGTTGATCCGTATTGAAAGTTTTCTGATTGCTAGGGGCCCCGGGTTCGCCCGCGGCGATGTCGCTCCCGAACCCCGCGTACGTCCACGACGCATCTGCAAGCCCGCTGAAGTAGACGCCCGGCTTGCGATCGCCGGCCTCTGTCGTCTTATAAATCGTCGCGCCCGCCGGATGAAAGTATCGGCCCGACCCGGCGAAGCCCGGCGTGAGCGCCGCGACGACCCGGGTGTTGTCGAAGACCGCTGAGATCGCCGCGTCCGCGGGCGCAGCGTTTATCTGCCCGAATGCCGCGGGGACGGGTGTGTCGAGGTCGGGGTTCGCGCCGTCGGACCACCTCGGGCGTGATTGCGCCGCGGGGTCGAACGTCACGCGATCGACGCCGCCGTCACGCACGGCCACTTCCTCCGCCATGTCGCCCGCCGCGTCCGTCGCGAGGTAGTACAGCCTCGCACGGGCGGTATCCCCGGAGTTGACGAATCGCCCGCTCGCGCCCGCTGCGGTGAAGGCGTCGCGCACGCGGTACTGGATAGCCTCGGCCGAAGCCCCGAGCGCCAGACCCTCGGCGCCGAAATACTCCCGCAGAAACGAAACCGGCAGCCCGAACTTACCGCCCGACGCCCCCTTCTCGGGCATCAACGAATACCCAGCGTCCGACGACACCGTGCGAAGCCCGCCCGGGATCTGATTCTCCGAGATGAGCCAATCCCCGCGAAAACCAGTCTGTATCGCGGTCCACTCCGCGGTCGGCCAAGCCAGCAGCGCCCCGAACGGCACGCGGGCCCGCGCGTGCACCGAGAACGAATCGCCCATCCAGATCAGCCGTGCGTCGCTGTCTTCCTCGAAGATCGGCCTGAGGATCCCCACGTTCATTCCCGTCGCCTGACCAGACGCCCAGCCCGCGCACAGCGTCACCGACAGCCCGACAGACACAACAACCGAAAAATTCAGTTTCACCGCCGACTCCTTCGACCGCTGTGCCGCGGCCCGTTCTTAGCCGGGCAAAACGTGTCCCCCGGCGATCCTGTGCGAACCCAGTGTACCCGCTGCAGGCCTTGGGGGATCCAGAAAATTTTCATATGAATCCAACCGTGCGGCGGCGCCCGGCCCGGGGCGAACACTATGATGTCCGGTATGGGTCGGCTTTCAGTGCTCCGGCCCGGAGGAGGCGCCCGGATCATGACGAACACCGGCGTGAATCGCCCGGAACAGTTCCACTGCCCGTCCTGCGGCAAGGCCTTCCGCTGGGCCTCCGAGATCGCCGGCCGGAGCGTCCGATGCCGTTGCGGCGAGAAGTTCCG
>CAZTEE010000198.1:0-3296 GCA_964611775.1 uncultured Phycisphaeraceae bacterium
CGGAGGAGGACAATGTAAGTTCGTTGCGCAACCTGCGCGGCCGGCGGCGTGTCTCTGAAATGGGGTCGTGGCTTTGCGCGCTCGAGCCGACCGGCGCCGCGGGCTTCACCGACGCCTGCAAGCGCATCGCGCTCGCGCGCACCGGCCGCGGCGTGATGGTCGTCATCTCTGACTTCTTCCATAAAGACGGCTACGAGGACGGCCTGCGCCTGCTCGTCGGCCGCGGGTACGACGCCTTCGCCGTCCAGACCCTAAGCCCGCAGGAACTCGACCCGCCGATCGGGGGCGACCTCCGCCTGCGCGACGCCGAGGACGGCGACACCGCGGAACTCACGATAACCAGGCCGCTGCTCGAGCGATATAAGAAGAACCTCGCGGCGTACTGCGACGGGCTGCGCGCGTTCTGCGCCCGCCGCGACGTAACATACCTGCTCGTCACGACCGACACGCCGATCGACACGATCGTGCTCGGCACGCTCCGCCGACGGGGGCTGCTGCGATGAACTGGCTGACGCCCGGGCTTGCGGCGGCGGCGGCGGCGACGCTGATCCCGCTGCTCGTGCTCTTATATTTCCTGAAACTTCGCAGGCGGGAGATCGAGGTCTCGACGACGCTGCTATGGAAACGGTCGATCGAGGATATGCGCGCCAACGCGCCGTTCCAGAAACTCCGGCGGAATCTGCTGCTGTTCCTGCAACTCTTGGTCCTCGCGGCGGGTCTGCTCGCGCTCGCGCAGCCCGAGATCGCCGCAACGCTCGGAGATAAAACCCGGCACATCATTGTAATCGACCGCTCGGCGTCGATGAGCGCGACCGACGGCGCCGGCGGCGGCGCGAGGCTCGATCAGGCGAAGCGCGAGGCGCTGGCGTTCGTCACGTTGCTGCGCGAGCCGGGCGTTCTGAACGTCGGCCCGCGCGACGAGTCTATGGTCATCGCGTTCGACGCCGGCGCCGAGGTATTGCAGCCCTGGACGGCGGATAAGAGCAGGCTTCGCGCCGCGATCGAGTCGATCGCGGCGACGGATGCGCCGACGCGCATCGACGAAGCCGTGCGTCTCAGCGGCGCGTATGCCCCGCCCGTCCTCATCGAAAACACCGGGCTGGTGAGCCAGGCGACCGCGCCGATGCATGTCTGGACCGATGGGCGAATCGCCGACGTGCGCGACGTGCTGCTCCCGTCCGTCACGCCGATGACTTATCACCGTGTCGGCGATGCAGCGACGGAGAACGTCGGAATTGTGGGTCTTCGCGCCGAGCGCGACTTCAATAACCCGTCGCGTCTGAGCGTATTCGTCGGTTTGCGTTCGACGGCTCCCCAGCCGCGCGACGCGGAGATCGAACTCGCGATCGACGGGCTTGTCGTTGCGATCAGATCGGCGCCGATGTCGGCGGCGGGCGATGACGGGCCGGGCGTCGGCGGGGTTGTTTTCACTTTCGATCGCCCGGAGGGCGGGCTGGCGCGCGTCCGGCTGACTCAGAGTGATGCGCTCGCGGCGGACGACAGCGCGAGCCTGGTCATACCGCCCGCGCGCCGGCTCGCGGTCGCGCTCGTAACCGAAGATGATCCTTACACTCGCTGGGCGCTCGAGGGGATGTCGCTGGCCCGGCTGCGCTCGTTCAGCCCGGCGGAGTATGCCGCGGCGCCGACGGCTGAACTCGCCGGCTTCGACGTGACGATTCTCAGCGGCTGGGCGCCGGCGGAACCACTCGCGCCCGGGCGGTATCTTATATTCGGCGCGTTGCCCGTGATCGATGGTATGTCGAGCGCCGGCGCGCGCGACGAGCCGAGCGAGATCATCGACTGGACGCGCGAGCATCCCATGTTCCGCGCGGTTTCACTGGACGGGCTGGTGATTGCGCGTGATCTCGCGCTTGAAGTGCGCGAGGATCTGCGCGTGCTGGCGCGTTCGAGTGCCGGGCCGACGATCGTCGAGGCGACATCGCCGGGGGTTCGAGCGATTGTTGTTTCGTTCACACCGGGCGAGAGCATGTGGCCGTTCGACCCCGGCTTTGTGCTGACACTCGCGAACACGCTGCGCTCGCTGGGCGACTCGGGGACAGCCGCGGCGTCTGAGCCGATACGCCCGGGCGAAGTGGTATCTACGCGCGTGCCCGTCGGCGTAGATTCGGTCGAGCTGCGCTCACCCGGCGGCGCGACGCGGACGCTGATCCCGGCGCCGGACGGGACCGTGACGTTCGGCCCGGTAGCGCGTGCGGGCGTGTACGAGCTGCGCTGGGCGGGTGAACCCGGGCCGACGGACATCGTCGTGTCCGGGCGTGCCGTGCGCGTGCTGGCGGCGAACCTGCTCGACGCGGACGAGAGCGATATAAGATCGGCGGCGACGCTCGACCTCGCGTCGCGCGTTGTGCAGGCGAGCGAAGACGCCGGAGGATCGTCGGAACGACGCCGGTTGTGGCCGTGGCTCCTCGCCGCGGCGCTCGCGGTGGTGATGCTGGAGTGGTGGGTCTATCAGAACCGAGCGCGCGTGTGAGCGCTCGGGGGGAGCATGTCCGTCGCCGACCCTCGGCGTCCACGGCCGCTACCGCGAGACCACCCGCCCCGCCGCGGCGCCGAGACGGTGAACGCACGGGGCTCATACGAGCCGGTGCGCGATCTGTTCTTCCAGAATCTGCTCGACCGTCAGCGCGACAATCGGCGTTCCTGTCTGCCTAAATAACAGCGTTGCTGATTCCGCCTCCAGTCGCCGCCCGGCGATCTCGAAGTACGCCGGGTCGAGTTCGACGCCAACGCTGTTTCGGCCCCACGCGGCGCACGCCAGGCTCGTCGTCCCCGTTCCCATGAACGGGTCGAGCACGCGGTCGCCGACGAAAGAGAACATGCGCACCAGTCGCTCGGCGAACTCGACGGGGTAAGGCGCGGGGTGTTTCGGGTGCGAGGCGCCCCGGATGTCCGTCCAGATCTGGCGGAACCACTGCTGGTGGTTCTCCGCGCTGATGACGCTGAGCAGGCGGTCGCGCGTCGTCGGCGTCGCGGCCGGTGAGCAGGTCGCTCAGCAGTTCTTCAGCCGTGATCCCGTCTGCCGTGGAGCGCGTCATGCGGGCATCGTAGCCGAATCTGTATCGCGCCCCGTTGGTGAGTTACGCCGATGTTTCCGCTCGGGCGGGGATGGTCGATGCGATGTTCTCGACGATCGCGTCGGGCTTTATTCCCTCGGCCTCGGCTTCGAAGTTGAGCACGAGCCTGTGCCGGAGCGCGGGGAGCGCCGCCCAGCGGAGATCATCGACGCTCACCGCGGCGCGGGCGTCGAGGATCGCCCGGCATTTCCCGGCGAGGAC
>CAZTEE010000199.1:0-3287 GCA_964611775.1 uncultured Phycisphaeraceae bacterium
CAGAACTCACGAGCAACACCGCGACCGCGACGACGTTCCTGCCGATTCTCGGCGGGGTGGCGGCGGGGATCGGCGTCGAAGCGACGACGCTCGTGATCCCGGCGGCGATCGCGGCGTCGTGCGCGTTCATGCTCCCCGTGGCGACCCCTCCGAACGCGATCGTGTTCGGATCCGGGCGTGTGACGATCGGGGCGATGATGCGCGCGGGGATAGTGCTGAATATCATCGGCGTAGTGATAATCACGGCGCTGGCGTTCACGTTCGAGCGCTGGGCGTTGTCGTTATAGCCGGTTTATAATCGCGCGATCGGCGCCGGGCCGGGGTTCAGACCTGGGCCGAGGCCGGGTCCGCGTCGCTGTAGATCGAGGCGTCCTCGCCGGCGAGTTTTTTCTCGATGTAGCGTTTGACCCAGTTCTCAAAGGTCTTGCCGTGCGCGGCGTCCTTGCCGGTGAAGGCGATCGCGGCGACCTCGCTGAATGTAATGACGACGGGCTTAGGGGCCGTCGGCGTCATCAGGCGGACTATGGAATCGGCGAGCGAGCCGCCGCGTCGGCGGTCGAAGAGATAGCCGGTGATCTCGGCGTCGGCGGTTGTGGTGATTGTGACATCGCCGCGATAGTCGAAGGCTTTTTCGAGGGCGTCCAGGAGGGCGTCTTCATCGGCGCGCGAGGCGACAAGCCCCTGGAGAGTTCGGGCGTCGGTCTCGCGCGGGGGGGCGGTTTTGGTTTCCTGCGGCATGGGGCAAGAGTATCCCGGATCGCGGCTCAGTGCGACCGGCGAGCGCGGAAACCGGTGACGGCGAGTGCGATCCCGCCGAGGGCGACCGGGCCGGGCGTGGGGATGACGGACGCCGCCGTAGGCGCTGCTGCGGGCGCTGCGAGGGCTACGGACCCGATCGCGATGTTCGCGTCGTATACCCCCTTTTTGTAGGAGTCATTACGCCAGTTCAACATGATGTTGGTTTCGCCCGAGCGCGTGCCGAGGTCGAGCCAGGATGTTGACCAGTCGGTGTCCGACGCGGAGATCGCGAGCGTGTCGAACTTCGACCCGTTGATGACGACATCGACGCGGAATTCCTTGTAGTTCTCCGGCAGGACGAGGTTGGTCCAGTTGATCGCGGTGACGCCGAGACGGTAGTCAGCGGGTGTGTCGGCGAGATCGAACTTGAAGGTGATTTGCTCGTTGGCCCAGTTGGTCGAGCGGGCGCCGGTGTCGTGATCGAGCCAGCGTTTCTCGTTCTTGGCTACACCTGCGACGCCGGGGAGGGCCGCGATGACGCTGTACCCCGCGCCGGGATCGGTGGCGGGCTTCACGAGCCCTGCCTGTGCTGCGCCCGCGGCGGCCAGCACGGCGGCGATTGTCAATGAACACGCTGCGGCTTTGTAACTCGGCATCACGATCCTCCTCCACGGCCGGCCTGGTGACAGACCGGGCGATTCTGCGTGAAAAGTACGATTCGCTGTGGTTCGATGCTGGGGGAGAATCGCCGACGGATGCGGACGGGGTAGGGTCGTGCGGCTTGTGCATGGGGCGCAGCGCCGCTCACGCGTTTATGGACGTGGCGGGGGATTCTCGGTCATTTGCCGGAGAGATCAGACGCCGAACGTCCGACCCGTTTGCGCGTCCATAAGTCGCCAGTTGCGTTCGCGGCACATCCTGAAGAGGACGGGCCAGGCGCTGTCTTCTTCGGTGATGGTTATCAGCGCCTGCGCGACTGGGTCGCGGTCGCCGACGAAGGGGAGTTCGACGCGGAATCCGGGGCCGAAGGCGACGCCGAGGTTCTCGGGCGCTCCGTCGGGCGCGGTGTTGTATCGGGCGAGTTCGTCGAGGAGCCGGCCGCGCGCCCCGAGCGAGTCGGTGTCGCCGGTCTCGGCGGGGGCGGGGAGGAGGACGAGTTGTCGGATCTGGGCCACGTCGGGACAGACTAGCGAATCCGCGTTGTTTCAGCGGGTGCGGCCGATGCGGCGATGATGCGGTCGAGCGACGCCGGGGTCATCCAGGGGAGGCGTTCGATCTTCTCGCGGAGTGCGTGCGGGAACGGCCGGCTGTCACGCTCGAACTTCGGGCGTCGGCGCCAGGATTTGTGCATCCAGAGGTGCTGCTCGGGGGCCAGGCGGATGAGTGATTCGATCGATCGTCGGCAACGGGCGGAGATGGTGAAGAGGGGGTCGGGATCGCTGTGCCATTCCTGCGGGCGGATGATGTCGGTGACATGGATGCGGAAGCGGAGCGGGCCGGGTTCGAGGCCGGGGCGGGCGATGCGGATCGCGCCGCCGCAGACTATGGGGAGGTTCATCTGCATGGCAAGCAGGCCGACGGATTTGTGCGTCGAGGCGAGGCGGTCGAAGTATGGGACGAAGACGCCGCGTTCGCCGGCGTCCTCGTCGATGATGAAGGAAACGTGCCCGCCTTGGCGGATGATTTCTGGGAGTTGAGCGACGGCGCCGAACTTATTTATGAGGGTGATCCCGAGGCGGGCGCGTGTGGCACGGACCCATTCGTCGATCGCGCGGTTTGGGAGGGGTCGGTAGATGGAGTTGATGGGCAGGCCGAGGCTCCCCATCCACGCGCCCATTATCTCCCAGTTCCCGCAGTGCCCGGTGACGAGGATCGCCGGCTCGCGGAGGAGGATTCGGACAGCTTCGGGGTTGTCGGGCGGCTCGATCCAATCCGGCCAGCGGTCGAAGCGGTACCGCGCGGGACTTAGCGAGACCTCCGCGGCGAGCATGAAAAGGTGGCGCCAGGCTGCGCGAGCGAGTCCGCGTGCCGCGGCTTCGTCGAGTTCGGGGAAGCACCAGCGGATGCTTTCGACGGCGAACGAGAAACGTCGGCGGTTCATCGGAGATCTGGCGTAGAGATCGCCTAGCGCCGCGAGCGGGGGTCGGCTGAAGCGTGGGCCGACGGCGCGGAGCACGCCCGTCGCGCTCATGAGCGCGGCGAGTGCGGCGCGATCGCGGAAAGTGACGCCGGCTTGCGGCGTAGTCATGCGTCGGCGCCGATTCAGCGGATCGCGTGCTGGCCGGTGAGCGTCATCAGCCGGTTCTGGTTGAGGACGGGGATGCTCGCCTGCACGGCGGTGTTGAACAGCCGGTCGTACTCGTCGACGATCTGCGACTGGCGGATGAACTCGAGGATGACCGGGCCTGGCGCATCGACCGGCGGGGCGGGCGGCAGGATGGGTCGCTGGCCGAGGACGACGAAGTCAGTCCGGCCGGTGATGTCGTCGGAGATTATGCCGCCCCATTGGGAGATGATCGCTTTGATGGTGGTTTGTTCCTCGGCGCGGG
>CAZTEE010000200.1:0-3216 GCA_964611775.1 uncultured Phycisphaeraceae bacterium
ACACTTCTTCACGCAGCGCGTCGTATGCCTTGCGGACCTCGGCGACGGCGGCGGCGGGGTCCGCCGCGGTCAGGCCGGGCTTCGTGGCGAGCGGGTCGGGCACAGCGGACTCCTTTCCATTGGGCCGAGCGCCGTAACTGGCGCGCGGCCGGCGGTCTGATCGTTGTGATACTACCGGCCCGGCGCGCGGACGGTTCGCACCACGCCCGCGGTGCTCAGAACGCCGCGATCGGCCAGGGCATGTTGTCGAGCAGGCGCACGACCCCGAGCCGACCCGCGACGAGGGCCCGCGCGGGGCGTTCGAGATCCCCCGGCGTCGCCGACGCGGGCAACCGTTCAAGAGTCGCCGCGTCGCGCACTGTCGCGTAGTTCACCTCGACGCCGGCGTCGCGCATCGTCTCACGCAGGACGCGCTCGGCGTCGGCGACGGTTCTCTCCGCGCCCGCGAGCCGGAGCGCCAGGTTCAGCGATCGCGCCCGCTCGCGCTCTTCGTGCATGAGGTGGACATTCCGGCTGCTCAGCGCCAGGCCGTCCGGCTCGCGCAACGTCGGGCCGGGGATAATCGACACACCGAGCCGATCGTTCTCGCACATAGCGCGCACCGTCTGGAGTTGCTGCCAGTCTTTCTCGCCGAAGACCGCCGCGACGCAACGGGTCAGCACGAACAGTCTGCGGACGACCTGGCAGACGCCCTCGAAATGCCCGGGCCGATGCGCGTCCTCAAGCCCGCGCCCGACGGCGCACGCGGGTATCGGCCCGGCCGGGATGACTTCACCCGGCGGGTACACGACTTCTACTTCGGGCGCGAATATCACATCCGCCCCGGCGCCGGCGGCGTGGGCCGCGTCCCGCGCGACATCCCGCGGGTAGCGCGCGAAGTCCGCGCGATCGTCGAATTGTGTCGGGTTCACAAAAACACTGACGATGACGGGTCGGCGCCCGGCGCCCGTCCCGGCGTGCTCGCGCGCGATGCGCACGAGATCGAGATGCCCGGCGTGCAGCGCCCCCATAGTCGGGACCAGCACGCCCGCCGTCGCATCGGCTAGTTCCTCGATCGTGCGCGCGATCCGCATGGCGTCTCAGTCGATGGCGAGGTCCGCCTCGCCGAGGAGCTCGAACGACTTTCTACGCAGGATCTGCCCGGCGAGGGTGGGATCATCAACCGCCAGGGCGACGGTCGGCCCGCGGTCGGCCCGGCTGAAGATGGGATTTATAAACTGGATATTGAGTTCCGCCGCCACCAGGCACGCGCACATCCGCGCGATCGAGCAGTCGTCGGGCATCTCGACTACGAGCACCTCGGTCTCGGAGTAGGGGAACCCCGCTTCGATCAGCACGCGCGAAGCCTCGTCGGCGTTGCTCGTGATCAGGCGCACCACCGCGTGGTCCGACGCCTCGTGCACGCTCACACCCCGGAGCCGGCAGTACGGGCGTCGGCTGAACTCATCGAGCAGCACGCGGAGTTTCCCCACGCGGTTGTCGAGAAACACGCTGAACTGTGTCACCGACGGAGTGGCGGCGCCCTGGGTGGTCTCGAATGGGTTCGGCGATTGGCTCATGCGGCTCCCACGCGGGTGTGCGAGCCGCCATGATAGAACCTACCACGCCGGTTTCCATCCCGAATCAGGTGATTTTTCATAGGGCAGCCGCGTTCCCACTCGCCGGTATCCACGACCGCGGCTAGGGTTCTCCCGGTGTCAATCCGGGGCACGGCCCCCACCCCGACTACGCCCGGACAGGAGCCGACCGATGACCACTCGAAAACTGCTCGCCGCGACGCTGGGCGCCGCTTTCTCGATCGTCTCGATCACCCCGGCCCAGGCTCTCGACGAGGCGCACTATCGCCAGGCTCGGGCCGTGATCGACCGCGCGATCGCCTACCTCCGCGACGCCCAGGACGACGCGACCGGCGGCTGGGGCGTGCGCAATAACGGCCCGCAGTTCCCCGCCATCACCGCCCTCGTCGTCACCGGCATGCTCATGGAGCCGAACGTAGACGCCCGCGACCCGGCGGTCGCTCGCGGGATCGATTTCATCCTCAGCCACCGCCAACCCGACGGCGGGATCTACGACGGCGTGCTCGCGTCGTACAACACCGCGATCTCGCTCTCGGCTCTCGCGCGAGCCAACACCGCCGACGCCGCCGACGCGATCGAACCGGCGCAGAACTTCCTCCGCTCGATCCAGTGGAGCGACGAATCCATCGACCACGGCGAGACGCGCGTCGTCGGCACGGATCACCCGTTCTTCGGCGGTGTCGGGTACGGCTCGGGCAGCCGGCCCGACGGGTCAAACCTCAACATGATGCTACAGGCGATGCGCGACTCCGGCCTGTCCTGCGACGACCCCGCCTACACGCGCGCCCTCGTGTTCCTCCAGCGCACGCAGATGGACGACCGCGTAAATGACATGCCCTACGCGGCAGGGTCGCGCCAGGGCGGGTTCATCTACGCCACCGGGCCGACCGGCGACCAGCCCGGCGTCGGCGAATCCAAAGCCGGGACAATCGAAGAGATCGCCCCCGACGGGCGCCGGATCACCCGGCTCCGTGCCTACGGCTCCATGACCTACGCCGGGTTCAAAAGTTATATCTACGCCAATCTCGACCGCGACGACCGGCGCGTCCGCCTCGCGTACGACTGGATCAGGAACAACTACACCCTCGCCGAGAACCCCGGCGCCGGGATGCAGGGTTATTATTACTACCTTATGACCTTCAGCAGGGCCTTGGACGCCTGGGGCCTGCCCTACCTCGAGGCCGCCGACGCCGGCCCGCGCGACTGGGCCAACGACCTCATCGCCCGCCTCGCCGAACTCCAGAAGCCCGACGGCTCTTTCGAAAACCTCCACGACCGCTGGATGGAAGGCGACCCCGTCCTCGTCACCGCGTACGCGCTACAGGCGCTCCAGCACGCGATCAACTGACACGCCCGAGCCGCTGTCGCGGGGATACTCACCCCGCCACGGGTGATATGGTGGGCGCGGCCTGACGCATGCACTATACGCGCGCACTAAGAGAGATCACCCGATGTTCAGACGATGGTTCTACGGTGTCGGCGGCGTCATGCTGGCTACGGTGCTGCTCGTTTCAATCTTCTGGACGCCGGCGCTGTGGTCGCTGGCCGTCCCCGGGCCGCTGCTCGCGCTCGGGATGTACGACGCCCTCCAGACCCGGCGGACGATCCTGCGCAACTTCCCCCTGCTCGGACGCTTCCG
>CAZTEE010000201.1:0-3216 GCA_964611775.1 uncultured Phycisphaeraceae bacterium
AGGCGCAGAGAGCGCAGAGGGGGGGATTGTGGGGGGAGGAGCCGGGACGGCAGGCTGGGTAGATATAGTTGTATTTACTAAATTGATCATTCCCGCCTCTGTGCCCCCCGCGCCTCTGCGGTGAACGAAAGATTCATCTTCTCAGCCGGCGCCAGACGGGGCGCAGGAAGAAGTCGATCGTGAGTATGTCCCTAGGCCCGGCGAGCGCAGCGACCGCGACGAGCAGCAGCGCCGCGGGCAGAACGTGCCCGGACAGCGAATAGGTCGCCTCCTTAAGTTGATGCCCGAACGTCACCATGACAAGCAGGCCCATGAGGATCCAGGTTGCGAGGCGGATCCCGAAGCCGAGGATCAGCATCAGCCCGCAGACGAACTCGGCGATCGGGTCGAACCAGCCGGCGGCGCGCAGCGCCCACACCGGCAGGAAAGTGTCCTGGTATTGCCCGACGAAGAACTGGTCGGCGACTGTGCGGGCGCCGCCGTCGAGTTCGAAGAGTTTCCATCGACCGAGCATGAAGAACCACCAGCCGGCGAGCTGCCGCGTGAAGAACGCGATCTGAAGGTGGGCCGATCTGGAGAGTTCGATCGCTGGCATGGGTTCACCGCAGAGGCGCAGAGAGCGCAGAGGGGAGAGTGTGAGGGTGGAATAGAGATGAGTAAATATATTTCATCTGTCGGATTCTTGGTTGCTCAGAAACATTTCTTACTCTGCATTCTTTGCGTCTCTGAGGTGAATCGGGAAAGGTTCAGTAGCGGTAGTGGTCGTCCTTGAAGGGGCCGTCGACGGGGATACCGAGGTAGTCGGCCTGGTCTTTCGAGAGGGTGGTGAGGCGGGCGCCGAGCTGGTCGAGGTGCAGGCGTGCGACCTGCTCGTCGAGGTGCTTGGGCAGGCGGTAGACCTTGTTCTCGTATTCGCCGGCGTTCTTCCAGAGTTCGATCTGGGCGAGCGTCTGGTTGGTGAACGAGTTGGACATGACGAAGGAGGGGTGCCCGGTCGCGCAGCCGAGGTTTAACAGGCGTCCCTCTGCGAGGATGATGACGGAGTGGGCCTTGATCCCCTTGCCGGGGTCGGCCTTGAAGACGAACTCGTGGACCTGGTCCTTGATCTTGACTTTCTTAACAGTGCCGGCGGCGACCATTTTCTCGAGGCCGGCCATGTCGATCTCGTTGTCGAAGTGGCCGATGTTGCCGACGATCGCTTTGTCCTTCATCTTCGCCATGTGGTCGGCGGTGATGATATCCTTGTTGCCGGTGGCGGTGATGAAAACGTCGCCGGTCTCGAGCATGTCCTCGATCTTGGAGACTTCGTAGCCGTCCATGCAGGCCTGGAGCGCACAGATGGGGTCGATCTCGGTTACGAAGACGCGGGCTTTCTGCCCGACGAGGGCCTGGGCGCAGCCCTTGCCGACATCGCCGTAGCCCGCGACGACGCACTTTTTTCCTGAAAGGAGGACGTCGACGGCCCGGCTGATTCCGTCGACGAGCGAGTGCCGACAGCCGTAGACGTTGTCGAATTTACTTTTAGTTACAGAGTCATTGACGTTGATGGCGGGGAAGGGGAGCGTGCCGGCTTTTTCGCGCTGGTACAGGCGGAGGACGCCGGTGGTGGTTTCCTCGCTGACGCCCTTGATGTGTGGGATCATGCGCGACCAGAAGGTCGGGTCTTCCTGGAGTTTCTCGCGGATGACGGAGAGCACGATCTTAAATTCTGCGTTGTCGGTTGAGGCGGGGTCGGGGAGCGTGCCGTCTCTGGCGAACTGTTCCTCGGCCTCTGCGCCTTCGAGGATAAGGAGAGTGGCGTCGCCGCCGTCGTCGACGATGGCGTACGGGCCGTTGGAGCCGTTCTCGTCGGCGGGGAAGGTGAGCGCCTGGAGCGTGCACCACCAGTATTCCTCGAGGGTTTCGCCTTTCCAGGCGAAGACGGGGATGCCGGCGGCGGCGATCGCGGCGGCGGCGTGATCCTGCGTGCTGAAGATGTTGCACGAGGCCCAGCGAACGTCGGCGCCGAGTTCTACGAGTGTTTCGATCAGGACCGCGGTCTGGATCGTCATGTGCAACGACCCCATGATGCGGCAACCTTTGAGCGGCTTGGCGCCGCCGTGCTCGGCGCGGGACGCCATCAGGCCGGGCATCTCGTGCTCTGCGAGGCGTATCTCGTGCCGGCCCCACTCGGCGAGTGAGAGATCACGCACCTTGTGGGGCGGCGTGGCGGGAGTTGTCTTCGGGGCGGTGATGGTCGTCACGGTGTGGCTCCTGATTTCAGCGCCGGCAGGCGCTCGTGGATCGAGTTAGCGGTTTGCAATGATGATTCTGAATTGAGCGTCGGATCTGTAGGTGATTCAGTTCGTGCAAGGTCGGCGTCCGGACGCGATAATCAGCCCCGGGCCGCGCGCGTCGGGATCGCTGGGCAGTGGCCCGGTGCGGATATCGGCGAATCCGGCTTGTTCGAGCAGAGTTTCGAGCGTCCCGGGGGAGAAACCGAGGTGCTTGTGCCCCATGGTCCGGCGGTATTCTTCGTGATGGTGGGCGGCCATATCTACGATCAGCGCTACGCCGCCGGGTTTGAGGGCGCGGCGTACCTCTTCGAGCGCGGCCCCCGGGTCGGGGATGTGGTGCAGCACCAGCACCGCGGCGGCGGCGTCGAGAGACGACGCCGGGATCGGCAGATGTTCGAGATCGCCGGGGATGTATTCAATATTTGAAAATCTTGATAGCCGGCTCCGGGCGGCGTCGAGCATCGCTTCGGACTGATCGACCGCGATGACCCGGCGTACGAAAGGAGCGAGGCGTTCGGCGGCGTCGCCGGTCCCGCAGCCGAGGTCCGCGACCGTCCACCCGGGATCGAGCAACGCCAGCAGCGCATCGGGCGTGAAACCCTTGCCGAAGAGTTCCCGGCGGAGTTCGTCCCACTCGCCACCGATGCGGCCGAAGAAGGATCGGCTGTCCGTGCGACGCTCGGCGAGCACGGCTTCGAGCCGTCGGTCGTCCTGCTCCGTGATCGCGGGGGGAGTCGAATGCTCACGGACAGCGATCCACACGCCGCGAGCTACCGCGGGCAGTTCGTCCAGGAGCAACTGATATAGCGTCGCGGTGCCCTCGGTTCGGCGGGCGAGCCAGCCGGCGTCGGTCAGGGCTTTTAGATGCCGGCTCACGGTGGATTGCGGGGTCTGAACGACTTTGGCGAGTTCGCCGACGGACAGTTCCCGCTGTTCGACG
>CAZTEE010000202.1:0-3203 GCA_964611775.1 uncultured Phycisphaeraceae bacterium
GCCCGCTCGCGGCGTCGTGCAGAGCCGCGAGAGCCTCGGGCGTCATGCCCGCGTTATTATCCGAACGGAACGTCCGCATGCCGCGAGTGTACCGGCGCGGGTTCGCGCGCGCGAGTGGCGCTTTGAGGCCCGGTGATGTATTCCCTGTGCTTCGCGCGCCCCGCCCGCTACTCTTGTAACCATGGCATCGAACCCATATGCATCAGACGCCGGCTACGAGCAATACTCCGACGATGACGCTCTTTCACGCCCCGAACGAACTAGCTTGCTCGCGGTCTTCTCGCTGCTGTGCGCGATTCCGTGCTGCATCCCCGGGGCGGGCGTGCTGGCCGCCTCGCTCGGCGGGGTCTCGCTGGGCGTGATCCGCAACGCCCGCGGTCGGCTCAGCGGCCGGCCCGCGGCGATCGCGGCGATCTTCATCGGAATATTCATCACCGTTGTCCAGGCGGCGCTCGTCATCGGCGCCTTGCAGTCCTACACCTTCTGGACGAAAACCATGGCGCCCGCCGCGGAGAGCTTTGTTCTCGCCGCCGCCGCCGGCGACACGTCTCTCGCGCGCAGCGTCCTGACCAACGACGCGTCCAACGACCTCACCGACGATCGGCTCGCCGCATTCACCGCAGCCGTCGTAGCCGAGATCGGCGATCCTACCTCTCTCACCACCAACCCCGGCGATCTCTTCCAGACCTTCGGGAGGGTCTACGGCTCGTCCGGCGGCACATACGGCGGGCAGACGGCCGGGGCGAAATTCAGCGGGATGACCCCAGCGCCCTTCGACATCACCGGGCCGCGCGGGACTCTGCTGTGCTGGGTGATATTCGATGACGACTCGCTCGACAACCCCCCGCCTCGCGTCGCCGACATCCTTGTAGCTCTCTCGAGTGAGCGCGGCTTCGCCCTCCGCGACGCCGGCCCCGCTGCCGGACTCGCTGCCGCGATGAACATGGCCGTCGCGCCGCGCACGGACCCGGCCGCCACACCACCCCAGATGCCGGAATAACCCTGAACCCGGTCTTCGCGGCGCTCAGGCAGGCGTCAAAGTGACGCCGCTCCGGGGTGGCACGGTTCTCCAGGCCGTGCGTGAACAACGCAACTCGCGCACTGAATATAAAGCAACATTTACCCTCAGCACCGGTCGCCCCTCGCCCGTGCGAACAATTCTTACATCCCGCGCATCGACCCGCCGTACCTTTGCACGGCCTGCTCGGCGATCTCGTGCACCCGCGCCGCGTCGCCCACGCTCGACCAGACCAACGCGCGACCGTTAGTTTCGAACACCACCGTCCCCGCCCCGACGCGCGCCTGCGCATCGTTTCGCATGAGGCCGACGCGCTTGACCGCGACCAGAGGCGCCTCGAACACGTCCACGCGCGTCAGACGCCGATCGCGCCGATGCACACGCCGATCGGTCAGCACATAGAGCCTGCGGACGTGTTCGAGGATGAATATCAAAGAAGCCGCGATGATCGCGACAAACCCGATCGGAGTCGCGCTCATCGGCCGGCCCGTTGCGCGGAGCATGATCCACGCCAGCGTCCCCGCCGCCAGCCCCGCCGCGATCCCGACCGCGGCGTCGATCCACACCGAACGCCGGCATACGAGGATGACGATCTCGCCCGGGTCCATCGCCACTCCGAGCACGGACCGCAGCGCGATCGGTTCGTCCGCGGCGTCCGGCCGAACGACGCCCGCCCCCCCGGCGTCGGCGCAAAGCCGTCCCGGCTCGATCGGATCGAACCGCGCGAGAGATCCGGGCCGGGTGTTGTAATATTTCATCGCGCGCCCGGCTCGCGCAGCACCCGGACATCCGGCAGGTTCCGGTAGTGCCCGTCGTAATCAAGCCCGTACCCCACCACGAAGACGTCCGGGATCTCGAACCCCGCGAGGTCAGCCTCGACCGGCGCCTCGCGCTCCCGCTCCTTGCGCAGCAGGACGCAGATCCGCAGCGACGCCGGCCTTTGCACGAGGATCGCCCGCTGCAACAGCCCGAGAGTCCTTCCGGTGTCGAGGATGTCGTCCACGATCACAACGTGGCGCCCGCCGAGATCGCCCGGCAGCGCCGACGCCAGGCTCGCCCCCACGGACGCCGTCGAGGCGCCGGGATAACTGCTGACGCTCACGCATTCCGTCGCCAGCGTCACGGGCAGCCGCCGGATCAGATCCGCGAAGAACACGATCGCCCCCGACAAGACCGGGATCATCACCACCCGCCCCGGCGTATCCAGCGAGGCGCCCTCGGCTTCGAGGTCCGCACGCAACGCCGAGGCGAGTTCGCCCGCGAGTTCGCCGACGCGCGACGCGATCGCGCGCTCCCCGATGAGTATGTCGCCCGGCGGGAGCATCGCTTTCCACTCTACCACGCCCGCCGACCGGCTGAAAATCACGGAATTATCTTGTAATCAGGGCGATCACGGCGTAAACTCACTATCCATAGCCTACGGCATCTGTAGGCGGAGAATCGAACGGGAACCCCCGGCCGAGCAGGTTTAGGCCGCCCGAGCGGCGATCTACCGGCCGCCGCCGATACTGAACCCAGCCCTCCCAGTCTCCCTAGTCCACGACGCTGAACAAGCGCCCCGGACAAATTTCAGCGAAATCGGGCAGACCAAGACCGAAAGGAAACGAACAATGCGTCTAATTCTGCCAATCCTGACACTGGCGGCTGTTTCGTTGTCCGCCCATGCCCAAGGCCCGAACGAAGCACCGCTGAGCCACACCCGAGCTGTCTTATCTGACGATCAAGCCCGAATCTCCGGGATTAACACGGCCGGCCCGGACGCTGTGACAGCGGCTGAACCGGCTCGGATTGTGACGATCACGGCCCGAGTCGTGCGGGCGGACGGCTCGCCCGCGGCCGGCGCGGTTGTGGTCAGTTCCGCGGGCGGGCAAGGCGTCGCGGACGAGGACGGCGTGGCGCAACTGGAAGTGGCGATCTCGCCCGACGCCGCGGCTGTGCAGGTCACCGCAGCAGAGACGGAAGCGGGCGCGACAAACGTCGGCAGCGCGCGAGCGGCTCTGGCCGGCGGCGTGGAGAGCGTCAACGCGGGCCTGATCACGCTCGCCGAGGGCGGTGAGTGCATGCCGGAGTGGGTCTTCGGCGGCCAGCCGGGGATGAACGACACGGCCCGAGCCCTGACGGTCTTCGACGACGGCGCCGGCCCCGCCCTCTACGCCGGGGGCTTCTTCACCACCGCCGGCGGCGT
>CAZTEE010000203.1:0-3196 GCA_964611775.1 uncultured Phycisphaeraceae bacterium
TCGCGAGCGCATCCATGCCTCGGCACAGCCTGCCTGGCTGCGCAATCTGACCTCGGCGACCGGCGGTAGGTTCTGGACGAGCGGCGAAGCAGACCTGTATGTGCGCGACATCCTCGAAACTGCTCCGGTGCATTCTCCGAAGATGAGCGACTCGACGCCGTCACACACGGCGCCGATCTGGAACACCGCGTGGTTCTTCACGTTGCTCACCGGGACGATTGTCGCGGGCTGGGTGTTGCGCCGGGAAGTTGCGCGATGACTGGTTCGGCGTGGATATCGCGCGACGCGGGCGCCGACGCGGAGACGATCGCGCGCGCTTGTCAGATTGCGCAGCGCGCCCGGCTGTTGCGGCTAGCGCATCGAGCGGCTGACCTGACCGCGCTGACAGTGACGGCATTGGCAGCGGCGGTAGTCATTGATGCGCTCCTCGTTGCTGCGCCGGCGGGACGGGCAGTGCTGTTCTCAGGTATATTAGTTGTCATCGCGGCGGGAGTCCGGCGCTTCATTATGCGCCGGGAGAGTCGTGATCTGTCGGGCGCGGCCGAATCGGCGGCGCAGCATCGCGGGCTTGACGCGGCTCGCGTGCGTGTCGGGGTTGAGTTCTCGCTCCGGCCTCTGTCCGGCGATTCATTCGTGGACGCGCTCCGGGTGCGCGTGATCGAAAATGGGCTGGGGGTGTTGCGCGCGATCGATCCCGCGACCGCGCTTGACACACGGCCCGTGCGTCAGGCGATCGGGCGTTGCATGATTGTTATCGCTGGGGTTGCGGCGTGCGCGCTGTCGGCGCCGAGCGCCGCCGGTCGCGGGGCGCTTCGTGTATTAATTCCCGGCGGCGATCATCCTCCGTGGTCGGCGTCGGCGCCACGCATGGCGATTGAGCCTCGGCATCCGGTCGTCGGTGATGATGCGCTCGTGCGCATCATCACGCCGATCGGCGCCGGCGGACCGATTTCGCTGGTGATCGAGCACACGGACGGAGGCGAGACAAGGTTGCCGACTATTCGCTCGCACGGCCCGGAGCGCGAACAAGAATGGTCGGCGCTGCTGCGTGATGTGCGCGAGCCGATGCGGCTCCGCGCGGAACATTGGGACAGCAGATCGCGGTGGATCTGGCTGGTTCCGGAGCGGCGACCGCGTGTTGTCCGTGCGGTGCTAGAGATCACGCCGCCCGACTACACGCAGCGTGAACCGGTGACGACGGATCTCGACTCGAGCGATCCGGCGCACGCGACGAGAACAGCCGCGCTCGTCGGTACTCGTGTGCGGCTGATCGCGTGGCTGACTATGGATGCTCGGGCGCGGGCCGACGGCGCCGACGCAGCGTCGTCGAACGGGAGAATGATTGAAGCGGAGTGGACGCTCTCGGCGCCGGGCGCGCACCGGCTCACGCTCGGCGCCCTCACGCCGCGAGGAGATCGGCTAGCGGAGTCGATTTCTGTTGTGATCGAAGCGCGTTCGGATGAGAAGCCGACGGTTGAGGTTGTCGGCGGCGGGGTTCGTGATGGTTCTCCGGCGTGGATCGACGTGAACGCGCGGGATGATGTCGGGCTTACATCCATGCATGTCGAACGCCGGAACGATATCGGCGACGGATGGTCGCCGATGGGGTCGGCGGGCGTGCTGTCGGGTCGGGAATGGGCGGGGTCGATTGAGTTCTCGGCGGACGGTCTGGGACTGTCGCCGGGCGGGCGGGCATTTGTAAGAATCGTTGCGCGTGACAGCAGGCCGGACGAGTTCGGCGGGGCGAACGTGACGATCGCGGGGCCGATCGAGATTGTCGCGGGCGAAGGCGCAGCGGGCGTCGGGGTCGTGGTGATAGATCATTCCGGCGCGATGGTTTTCGGCGAATCTTCAGACGATCGGACCGGTGAAACGGCAGGAGAAGCGGCTGCGGGGGCGGGCATGTCGGCGTCGAACGAGCGGCCGTCGGCGGGCGCCGAGCGCGGGGACAGGCGTGAGGAGTCGTCGCGGCGCGAGGTTGACGCTCCGGCCGGGGGGTCGGGTGAAACGGCTGGATCGGGCGCCGACGGCGCGTCGGACGGGCGGGTTGCGCAGGGAGATGCGGACGCCGGGGCTGCGCTGGAAACGCTTGAGTTGCTGACCGGGACAAAAATATTGCATCTGACGCCGCGCGGAGCATCCGCGACGGGGTCTGCGGTGGAGCCGAATCTTCTGAACCGGCTTTCGGGTCGCCACCGCGATGTCGCGGCTCGGTACTTTGAGTTGCTCGTGTCGCGGCTGCGCGACGCGGGGCGCAACGACGAGGAGACGCCATGAATAATATATTATTAATCGCGCTCGGGTTGACGGCGGCGACCCCGGTACCGGGTGCGCCGGAGCGACCCGGTGCGGTGCGCGTCGCACTCGTAGGCCACGCGGGGCAGGCGCCGATCGAGTGTTTCGGGGCCGGGTTTCTCGATCTGCTCGCGTTCGAGACGACGATCGAGGTCGATCGGACGCTTGCGATTGTCGAGTTGCACGACGATCGGCTGTTCGAGTTCCCGTTCGTCATAATGACCGGCGAGGGCGGGTTCACGCTGAACGACCGCGAACGTACGAACATGCGTCGGCATGTGCTGTCCGGGGGGACACTCGTCGCGTCGGCGGGGTGCTCGAACGCGCTCTGGGCGGGTTCGATGCGCGAGGAACTGGCGCGCGTCTTCCCGGAGGCGCCGCTGGAGAGGATCGCGCCCGGGCACGAGGTCTTCGGCATGGTGTTCGAGGTCGCGGACCTAGTGACGACGCGGGGCAAGCCGGGTGAAGTGTGGGGGATCGAGGTGGGCGGGCGGCTGGCGGTGGTGTTCTCGCCGCAGGGCTTGAATGACTCGGCGGGCGCCGTCGGCGGGTGCTGCTGCTGCGGCGGGGATGAGATCCGGCAGGCGAGGTTCCTCAACGCGAACCTAGTGGTCTATTCGTTGACGCGATGAGCGAACCGGCGACCGCGGGGCGGAATTTGCTTCGGTAGCCCGTCCGAACCGCCGATAGCATCATGTGTGATGCTTCGTGCGATCGAGACACTGCGGGTTTATGCGCTCGTGCTGACCGTGCCGGCGACGCTGCTGTGGGCGCGGACGCTCGGTCCGGCGACGGCGTCGCTGCTGGTGGCGGCACACGCAGCGATCGTGCTGTTTTATGGCGCGTGGTCGGTTCGGCGGGATCTGTCGGATGGTGTCGAGCCGCGGCTCGGGGTGGTGAG
>CAZTEE010000204.1:0-3192 GCA_964611775.1 uncultured Phycisphaeraceae bacterium
GGCGGGCCTGGACCGCCGCCGGGCCCATCTCGCCGAGGCCGACGCCGAGCGGGCCGAACGTCTCAAAGAGGTCTGGGCCGAACTCGATACAAAGATCCAGGCCGACGATCTCTCCGACGCCCTCCGCACCGCGGTCGAGATCTATTCACTCTCATCCGACGGCGCCGGGGTTCTCAGCAATGACAAGATCGCCGCGCTAGTCGGTCGCGGCGAGGCCGCTGCGCTCCGCGCTGAACAAGTCGGCAACTGGCTCGAAGCACAGGAACTTTACTTCCGGCTGAACCTCCTTTACGAAGACTCGGCCCGCTTCGAGGAGCCGCTCACCCGCACCAGCACACGGCTGATGATGATCCGGCTCTACGCCCCCGAGCGCCTGCACGAGATCCGCAATGCCGATCGTGTTAAAGAAGGCCTCGATCCCCTCCCCCCGTTCAACCGCATGGGCGAAGACTGGCGTGAGAAACTCGCCGGCATCGACGACCCCAACGTCCTCGTCCGCGCCCTCAACACCGCGCAACTCGCCCATGTCGACGGCGCCTCGCTCTCCGACATGCTCCTGGGCGGGATCGATCAGGTCCGCACCATGATCACCACGCCCGACCTCGCGTCGGCGTTCCCCTCGTTGCACGACGCCCGGCGTGTCGAATCCTTCGGCAAGGAACTCGAAGCCCTCTCCGAGTCCGTCCGGCAACGCGGCGATCGCGCCGACGCCTACGACCTCACGCGCACCATCCGCAAACTCCTCGACGCCAACCGTGTCGGCGTCAACATCCCCGTCGCCGCCGTCATGCACGAGTTCGGCAATGGCGCGATGACCCGGCTCGACCAGTTCAGTTCGATCATCTGGCCCGACGAACTCAAACAGTTCCAGAAGACAACCCAGGGCCGATTCACCGGCGTCGGCATCCAGATCCAACTCGACGAAGCCCAGCGCCTCAAAGTCGTCACTCCGATCGAAGGCACGCCCGCACATCGCGCCGGCATCCTCCCCGGCGACATCATCACTCAGGTCGACGACGAGCCGACGATCGGCATCACCCTCAACGGCGCCGTCGAACGCATCACCGGCGAGCGCGGCACGCGTGTCACACTCAGCGTCCAACGCGACGGCGTCGCTGAACCGCTCAAGTTCCCCCTCGTCCGAGACGTCATCCCCATTTATTCCGTCAAAGGCTGGCGCCGATCCGGACAGCACGAAACCGACTGGGACTGGTTCATCGACCCCGAGCAAAAAATCGGCTACGTCCGCATCACACAGTTCGCCGACGGCGTGACCCGCGAGTTCGACCGCGCCTTGCGCGAGATGAAAGAACAAGGCGTCAACGGGCTGATCGTCGATTTCCGCTTCAACCCCGGCGGGCTGCTCAACGAAGCCGTCGATCTCGCCAACCGCTTCGTCGCCGACGGCGTGATCGTCAGCCAGCACGACGCCGCCGGCGTAGCCCACGAGGTCAAACGCGCACGTCGATCGAACGTCACCGTCCGCGACATCCCCGTCGTTGTTCTTATTAACGAAGGCGCCGCGTCCGCGAGCGAGATCGTCGCCGGCGCTCTACAGGATCACAAACTCGCTGTCCTCGTCGGCGAGCGGACTTTCGGCAAGGGCAGCGTCCAGCAGGTCTACGACGTCGGCCGCGGGCTGGCGGCGTTGCGGCTGACGATCCAGTACTACCGGCTCCCCAACGGGCGTCTGATCCACCGCCGGCCGGGCATGAAGGAGTGGGGGATCGCTCCCGATGTTCACGCGGCGATGTCCCCCGCGCGGATGGGCGAGTCGCTCCGGCTTCGGCAGGACGCGGACATCATCCCCTTCGACGCCGCCGGAAAGGCCGGGGAGGCGCCCGATCCGTCCCGCCTGGTCACCGAAGGCGTCGACCTCCAACTCGAAACCGCGCTCCTCCTCGTCCAGAGCCAGGCTATCGCAGCCGAGCACGGCGTGGCGGTCATCAACCCCGTCGCTCCTGCCGCCGGGGTCGAGACCGCCCGTCGCGGCGGTTGAACAGCGATCGCTCTTCGGGCCGATAATGCTCACGCATGCCCGACCGCTCCGAGCCGATTCTGGCGATAGTCGACGGCTCGCTCGAGAGCCTGATCGCGTGCGCGCTCCTCGAACGCCCGGACCGCGCCCTCGCGTGGTTCGTCGGCGCCGGGGATGACGACGCCGACCTCCGCCGTGCCGCGGTCGAACTCCAGGCCGATCTGCTCGGGATGGACGGCGTCCACGAGCCGGCCGCCGAGGCCTGGTCCTCGCTCCCGGGGGGGTTCGGCGAGAGCGCGTTGCTCATCGCCGCGGTCGCCGCGGCTAGCCGGGACGCTCGCTCGCGCGTCCTCTGGCCGAAGAACGAGCCGGACGACCTCGGCATGATGATGGACGCCTCCGACCGCGCGTTGCTGATCCAGCGCCTGGGCATGATCGAAACCGAAGAATCCGATCGGCTGGGCGTGCGGATCGACACGCCCATCCTCGACCTGCCGCGATCAAAACTGATCGACCTGGCCGTCGATCTGGATGTCCCGGCCTGGTCGGCGTGGTGGGCGCTCCCCGCGGCGCTCGACCACCGCCCGGCTCAACGCGAGCGGGCCGGCTGGGTGGAGGCACTCGAAGCCGCGGGCGCCGCTGGGCTTCTCGAACGACCACGGGCCGTCGTCGCCGACGCCTGACCTGATCCGACGCGCCGGCTCGCCTCCGGGGTTGCGTCTCGGCCCCCCTTGCGAACCCCGGGGCGGTCCCTACAATGCCCGGCTCGGCCCGAAGAACGGACCGATAGACCCGGGAGCCGCCCATGTACGCGATCATCGAGGACAGCGGGACGCAGATCCGCGCCGCCGTCGGCGACACAATCACCATCGACCTACGCGAACTGCCCGAGTCCGCGTCGAGCGTGACATTCGACCGCGTGCTGATGGTCTCGGCGGACTCCGGCCCGACGATCGGCACGCCGTACGTCGGCGGCGCCAGCGTCACCGCCGAGATCCTCGACCGCGACCGCAAAGGCGAAAAGATCGACGTCATCAAGTTCAAGCGCCGCAAGGGCTACCGCCGCAAGCAAGGCCACCGCCAGCGCCACATGATCGTCAAGGTCACGAATATCAGCGCCTGACCCGGCACAGAGTCACATTTAATAACAGTTGACGCGAGCCGGGCAGAACCCGGCCTGTTTGCTGGTCAAAGATATAAAAGTTAATCATTCA
>CAZTEE010000205.1:0-3128 GCA_964611775.1 uncultured Phycisphaeraceae bacterium
GATTCGTCGGGCTGATATGCCCGCACGCGGTGCGGCTTCTCGCGGGGCCCGCGAACAGGGTCGTCGTGATCGGGTCGGCGCTGCTCGGCGCCGCGACAATCGTCGCCGCCGACACGCTAGTCCGGCTGATCGACCTCGGCGGGGGGAGGATGCCGATCGGTGTGCTGACGGCGCTCCTGGGCGGGCCGATCTTTGTCGCGCTGCTCCGCACGAGGCGGGTCCGTCTGTGACGCTCGAAACAAGTAATATTTTGTTTGCTCATCGGCGCGGGGCCGCGACGCTGGCGGGTGTCTCGGCGCGGTTCGAGCCGGGCTTTGTCGCCGCGATCGTCGGCCCGAACGGCGCGGGCAAAACTACCTTGCTACGGCTTCTCGCCGGGGTCATGGCGCCGGGTTCGGGCGCGGTAACGCTCGGCGGCGAGAGCGTGGCCGCGATACCGCCGCGACGCCGGGCCGGGCGGATCGCGCTCGTCGCGCAGAAGCCGACGATCGCCGGGCCGTACACGGTCGAGGAGGTGGTCCGGCTAGGTCGGTACGCCCTGCCGCGCGACGAGCGGGCGGTGCAAGCGGCGATAGATCGGCTCGAACTCGCCGACCTGCGCGGGCGCGTGTGGTCGGAACTCTCGGCGGGTGAGCAGCAACGGCTGGCGGTTGCGCGGGCGCTGGCGCAGATCGGCGCGACGGGCAAGGCCGATCGCTCTCCGACCCGCGCGATCCTCCTCGACGAGCCGATCGCCGCGATTGATCCCCGCCACGCCGTCACGACGATGACGCTGCTGCGCGACCTCGCGGGCGCCGGCGTGATCGTCGTAGTCGTCCTGCACGATCTGACCGCGGCTATCGCGTGGTGCGATCATGCCCTGGTGCTGGCGAACGGCGCAGTGGTCGCTGCGGGCGAAAGCCGGGCGACGCTCCGCCCTGAACTGCTCGAACGTGTCTACGGGACGAGGTTCGAGACGATCGCCGGGGGCGGGCGCGAAGCCGTCATCGCTGTCGGGCGGGCCGAACCGCCTCCGACCGGCTAGCATCCGGGCATGACAGGCAGCTGGCTCATCTGGCTAATCATCGGGATCACCGTAATCCAATGGATCTACGGCAAGGCGCAGGAGCAGGCCGAACTCAATCGCGCCAAACGCGAAAGAGAGCGTGCGCGTGACACATCGCTACGC
This sequence comes from uncultured Phycisphaeraceae bacterium, assembly GCA_964611775.1. Taxonomy (GTDB): domain Bacteria; phylum Planctomycetota; class Phycisphaerae; order Phycisphaerales; family UBA1924; genus J020. The sequence continues at coordinate 1,169 of CAZTEE010000205.1, forward strand.
ACCGGCCGAGGTGTCGATCTGAACCACGGCTCCAAACCCGGGCAGATGTCGGAGTCGGACCTTCAGGCTCGTCGTCAGGCGCAACTTAAAGTTCTGCGCGAGCGGCAGGCGCAGCAGCAGCGTCAGGCGCCGCAACGGAGCATCCCGCCCCGGAGCGTTCCGACGTCCCAGCCTCAGGCCCCGCCGCCGGCGCGTCGGATCCCGTCGCCGCAACCCGCGCCGCCGCGCACCAGCCAGGCGCCGGCGCGCCCGCAGCAACTTCCGTCGGCGCCGACTCGTCCGTCATCCTCGCCGTTGCCGGGCCGAGCCTCGCCGTCCCCGGTCTCTCGATCTCAACAACTGCCGAGCGCCGCGAAACCGCCGTCGGAACGAGTGCGGGCGGCGTTGCAGTCGAAGCCGGCGCCCGCGCGAGCCTCGGCGCCGCCGGCGTCGCGCCCGCTGGGGACGCTCGCGACGATCGCATCTGAACGCCGAGAGCAGAGCCTCGCCGAGCCGGCGCCGAGCGACCTCGTGCCCCGGTCGCTGAGCGATTGGCGCCGGGCGATCATTGCATCGGAGATCCTGGCGCCGCCGATGTCGGTGAGGGAGATTTGAAGGCTTCCCAGCCCGGTCCGATCGCTTCGCGCGAGTCGCGCGTCTTGGCGCGGCAGATGCTATTCACGAGCCCGGGATTCCTCGGTTATCCGGGTGATGCGCGTGCCGAGTGAGTTGCAAGCGATCAGGACACCCGCGCCAGCCCACGGCCGGCTCTCGGCGCGGTCTCTGCTCCTTCGCCGACACGCGCCGCGGGATCGCCGTCGAGCGGGCTGAACCGAGAACCGGCCAGCCGCACGCGCTGGTTCCTCGCCACCGGGCCGGGCATCAAGGGCTGCATCGCCACCACAGCCGCGGCGACGACGGCGTTCATAAGAAGCGTCTGCCACCACGCCGTCCATTCCATATAGACGTGCACCGCGGTGAGCACGACGAGCGCGATCGCCAGCGGGATGAGCGCGTTCCACGCGAGTTTCATCACCTGATCCCAGCGTACGCGCGGGATGGTCCACCGCACGAGCATCATGAATGAGATGATGAGGAAGACCTTGCCGAAGAACACGCCGATCTTCAGGAGCATCGGCCCGAAGCCGACCGCGGCGGGGCTTGTCCAGCCGACGAACGGGAGGTGATACCCGCCCAGGAACAGGAGCGCGAGGAACGCCGAACTCGTGATGAGGTGCGCGTACTCGGCGAGCAGGAACATGCCGAAGCGCATCGACGAGTACTCCGTGTGATACCCGCCGACGAGTTCCTGCTCGGCCTCGGCGTTGTCAAACGGGGCCCGGTTCGCCTCCGCCAGGATGCACACGAAGAACAGCAGCGCCGCCAGCGGCTGGGCCACCACGTACCACCCGTCCGCGACCTGCTTCTCGATAATCCCTTGCGGGGCCACGGACCCGCTGAGCAGGAGCACGACGATGATCGACGCCCCGAGCGGGATCTCATACGAGATCATGCCCGCGGTCGCACGAAGCCCGCCGAAGAGCGAGTACTTGTTGTTCGACGCCCACCCGCCGAGCGTCACGCCGTAAACCCCGAGCGACGCGACGGCGAGCAGGAACACGACACCGATGTGAACGTTCGCGCCGGCGACGAGGACGCGCTCCCCGCCGAGCGTCCCGACGATCGGCAGCGTCAGTTCCGGCATGTCCCACACGCCGCCCCACGGGATGACGACCCAGCCGATCAGGGCGGGGATGATGATCGCTATCGGCGCCAGGCTGAAGAGGGCGATGTCCGCGCCGCGCGGCTTGTAGTCCTCCTTGAACATCAGTTTCACGCCGTCGGCGATCGGCTGGAGCAGCCCGACCGGGCCGCAGCGATTCGGCCCGATCCGGTCCTGGATCCACGCGGACAACTTCCGCTCAAGCAGGATCAGGTACGCCACGCCGATCAGGTTCACGTGCAGGATCACGAGGATCAC
>CAZTEE010000206.1:0-3119 GCA_964611775.1 uncultured Phycisphaeraceae bacterium
TTCGAGGTGCGCGCGGATTATCCCGATGGTTCTCGTGCGTTCGCCGGCTTCGTCGGCGGGGTCGGGCATGGTGACGGCGCCGTCGAAACAGACGGGCATGTCGTACTGGCTGATCTGATACCCCTTGGGCAGGTCGGGATAATAATAGTTTTTACGGTCCCACTTGGTCTCGCGCGCGATGGAGCAGCCCATCGCCGCGCCGACGAGAATGGCCATCTCGATCGCGGCGCGGTTGAGGACGGGGAGCGCGCCGGGCAGGCCGAGCACGACGGGGTCGATTAGCGTGTTGGGCGGTGCGTCGTCGAACTCCCGGCTCGCGGAGCAGCCGGCGCGTGTGAACATCTTGGTGCGGGTCGCGAGTTCGACGTGTATTTCAAGCCCGACCATGAGCCGGGCCGCGGTGATCTCAGCCATGCGGTCATCGTACCGCGTGCGGCGCCGCGCGATCAGGCGAGGCCGGCGTCGGCGCGCCAGCGTCCGAGGAGGTCGCGTGTGATCGGGCCTGGGGCTCCCGCGCCGATCGGTTTCGCCTCGATGCGCGTCACGGGCAGCACGCCCCACGACGAGTTCGTCAGGAACACCTCGTCGGCGTCGAGAAGTTCCTGCACGGTCAGGAGCCGGCGCTGGACCACCGCGCCGATCGCGGCGGCGTGGTCGATTATCTCGGCGCGTGTCACGCCGGGGAGGACGGGGCTTGCGATCGCGCCGGGCGCCTCGTCGCCGCGCGCGGGCGGTGTGACGATAGCGCCGTCGATGACCGCGAAGATGTTGCTGACCGCGCCCGAGGCGACGTGGTTCGTCACCTGAAGAAATATTGTTTCGCCCGCGCCCTTGCCGGCGGCCTCCTGCAACGCGCGGAGCCGGGGCCAGTAGTTGAGAGTTTTATGGCCGGCGAAGCGGTCGAGGGGGTTGGCGCGGTCGTCGGCGATCGTCGCGAGCACGCCGCGCTCGAACATCTCGGCGGGGTAGATCGTCGCGGGCGAGGCGGCGATGATGATCGTGGGGTGCGGCGTGGTTTCGCGGCGTTGTTCGAGGAGGTTGAGATCCCCGCCGGTGATCGTCAGCCGGACGCGGGCGCACTCTAGCGCGGCGCGGACGACGGTCCGGCGGGCGGCCTCGGCTAGTGGATCATGCCGGAGCGACTGCGCGAGCGCAAGCGCCCGGGCGGATTCGATAAGGCGCGCCAGGTGCTCGTCGAGGCGGTGGACGCGATCGCCGACGGCGAGCATGGTCTCGAAGAGGCCTACGCCGTGCTGAAGCCCGGCGTCGAACGCGCCGACGCGGGCGGCGTCGCGCTCGACGAAGTCTCCATTGATCCAGACGGCTGGGGGCATGACGCAGAGCCTAGCGATCCTCGGTCCGCTCCGGTGGCGGGACGAACGGATGTTGGGCGGGGCGGGATCGGCTTTCGAGCAGTGCGCGTTCGATCCGGCGCGTCGATACGCCGAGGGTCGCGGCGATTTCGCCGATGGATCGCGGCGGCCCGCCGTCACGGCCGAATCGGGCGGCGATCGCCCGAGGTCGGAGCGGGTCGTCAAAATCATAAAGTTGCTTCGAGCCTGTCTCGACGGGCGGGTCGCACAACGCGCTCCACGGCGTGGGGTGGCGGGACCAGTCATAGAGCGATGCGCCGGTGTTCTTCGCGCGGTTGGCGACGCCGGGCGAAGTTCGATCGAGCGCGAGCGAGGCGACGGCGCGATCTACCGCGGGGCCGACGACGCCGGCGAGCCGGCGCTGGGATCCGGCTGGCGCGGCGAGGAATCGGCGTGCCGCGTCGACGGCGGCGTCCATGGCGGCGCGGTGGACGGCGCGCACCGTCGCGGACGGGAGTTCGAGGACCGATCGGCCGAGCCTGGCTTCGACCGCGGCGAGTATGAACCCGCGCTGCGACGCGATGAGTTTGATCACCAGCAGCGACGCCCAGCGGAGATCGGTTTCCGCGCGATCGACCGATGTGAGCGTCGGGCGGTCGTTCGGCTCGACGGCTCGCCGGGCGCGTGCGAGCAGAACGGCGATCGCGCGTGCCAGCGCGACCTCGGCGTGCCGGATCGGCGGACGGGTCGAGTGCGCGATCGAGGCCCATTCGCCGCTGGTCCGTTCTATGTCCGGGCGGAGGTCGTTTCGCGCAGCGGGATGATCGAGGGCCGAGCCCTCGGCGATCGCGGGTGTCTGGAACTCTTGCGCGGCGCGGGCGACGGCGGCGGCGCGCTCTTCGAGGGCGATGCGCCGAATGGTCTGCGGCGATTTGTTGTATCGCCGGGCCAGACGATCGACGGATACACCGGCGCGGAGAGCCCGCGCGATCACACGCCGGCGCCGGTCGTCGGGCCCGATCGAGGGCCGGCCGCGTCCGGAGTTTATAAGAATCTGACGGATTGTTTCGTGGGATCGTTCTTCCCGTGCCGCGATTCTTGCGGCGGTTTCGTTGAGCGACCAGCCGAAACGCCGCGAGGCCCGCTCGGCGATCCGGATGATGGATCGACGGCGGGGTTCGGGGATGCGAGAGCGATCCGCGGCGCTGCCGAGCGTGCCGGCGTGGTTTCGCTCGAACGATTCGACGGACGCGACCGGGAAGCGCAGGCGGGTGCGCGAGCCGGACCGGACGCGGGCCGCGATCAGCCCGGATCGGCGGTAGCGCTCGATGGTCTTGCGCGAGACGGACCAGCGCGCCGCGAGTTCGTCGATTGTCAGCGCGGGCGTGAGGGCGTCGGCGGTCAACGCGGCGCGATCGCTGATGCGCTCGACGAAGGCGGAGAGGTCGCGTCGGACGGCGACGCCGACGAACAGCGGGGGTGAGTCCGTCTCGGGCCGATAGCCAGTCAGGCGGTGGACGATCCAGTCTTCGGGGTAGAGTTGATCGGGGTCGATGGTGGCGGCGAGATCGACGGCGCGGGCGATCTGCGTGAGGATCTGCGACGCGGGCGCGTAGCGCAGTTGCGTGGCGAGATCGTCGAGCGCTGCGAGCGAGATGCCGCTCAGGCGGGGCATGGGGTCTGGTTCGCGCGATCGCGTTCGGTCGGTGTCGGCGGAGAGAATGCGGGCGAGAGGGGTCGAACCTCCACGTCCTTTCGGACACGGGAACCTAAATCCCGCGCGTCTGCCAGTTCCGCCACGCCCGC
>CAZTEE010000207.1:0-3097 GCA_964611775.1 uncultured Phycisphaeraceae bacterium
CCGCCGAGCCGCCCCGCGATCAGGATCCGCACGCCTTGCGCGCCGTTCTGGATCGCAGCCTCGGCCCGCATCTTCACCACGCGCCGATAACTCGCACGCTTCTTGAGTTGCTCGGCGATGCCCTCGGCGATGAGCTGGGCGTTGATGTCCGGGTTCTTGATCTCATTGATCGTGATCGAAACCTTGCGCCCGGTGAGGTACTGCAACTCCTCGGTCAGGCGGTCCACCTCGGCGCCCTTGGGGCCGATGACCAGCCCCGGGCGGGCCGTCGAAACGATGACCTTGAGTTCCTCGCGGGTGCGCTCGATGTGGATGTCGCTGACCGCGGCGAAGGGGGGCGTGCGGTTGAGCCGTTTGTCGACGAACTCGCGGATGCGGAAGTCCTCGACGAGCAACTCGCCGTAGAGAGCCTTGGGAGCGTACCACCGGCTCTTGTGCGGCTCGGTGATCCCGACGCGGAATCCGTAGGGGTGTGTTTTCTGTCCCATTACGCCGCCTCCTCCACGCCGACCACGATGTGGCTGGTGCGTTTTTTGATGGGGTGCGACCGGCCGCGGTCCTTGGGGCGGAAACGCTTGATGATCGGCCCGCCGTCGACGCGCGACTCCGCGACGAAGAGCCGGGAGACGTCCGCCTCGGACTGCTCGGCGTCGGCGATCGCGGTGCGCAGCGCCTTGACGATCATGCTCGCGGCCCTGCGGTGATTGAACTCGAGCAGCGTCACCGCGTCGTCCACGCGTCGACCGCGGATCAGATCCGCCATCAGCCTCGCCTTGCGGGCGCTCGAGCGGACGAACCGGGCCTGGGACTCGAACCGAGCGATATCCGCCGGGCGGACCGACAGAGCCTCGGCGAGAGCGCGGATGTCCTCGGCCTTGGCGCGCGGGTGATTGCGCCCGCCGAGCCAGTTGCCCAGCGCGGATTCCGCTTCGGCGGCGTCCAGGCCGGGCCGGACGAGCGCCGCCGCCAGCGACGCGCGGGTCGCGCCGGCGTCCGCCATGATGCGTCTGAGTTTTTCGTGGTTGATCTTCACAGGTGTAGTCCCGCGCCGGGCGCGTCGGTGGGTCAGCGGCCTTTGATGCCTTCTTTTTTGTTCGTGTGCCCGCGGAAAAGCCGCGTCGGAGAGAACTCGCCGAGTTTGTGCCCGACCATGTCTTCCGTGACGAATACTTCGAGGAATGTCCGCCCGTTGTGCACCTGGAACGTGTGCCCGACGAACTCGGGGACGATGGTGCATCGGCGGGCCCAGGTCTTGATCGGAGTGCGCTTGGACTGCTGGTTCAGCGTCTCCACCTTGCGGTAGACCTTCTCGTCGACGTACGGGCCTTTTTTCAGTGATCTTGCCATGGTCGGGGGTCTGCTCCGTGGTCGTCGGTCCGGGATCAGCGGAGTTGGCCGTAGCGCTTGCTCTTGCGGCGACGGATGATGAGTTTGGAGGAATGCTGCTTGCGGTTGCGCGTCGAGCCGCCCTTCGAGAGCGTGCCGGATTTGCTCACGGGGGCGCGCCCGCCCTTGCTCCGGCCTTCGCCGCCGCCGAGCGGGTGCGCGTTGTGCGACATCGCCACGCCTCGCGTGTGCGGCCGACGTCCGAGGTGACGGCTCTTGCCGGCCTTGCCCAGACGACGCCGGGCGTGATCGGAGTTTCCGACCTCCCCCACCGTCGCCCAGCACTCGACCGAGACCTGCCGGATCTCGCCCGAAGGCATCACCAGCGTCGCGTAGTCGCCTTCCTTGTTCGTCAGACGGACCGATGCCCCCGCCGACCGCGCCATCTGCGCACCCTTGCCGGGCTGGAGCTCGATGCAATGGATGCTCAAGCCGGTCGGGATGTGCTTGATCGGCATCGACGTGCCCGGCGTGGGGTCCACCGGCTTGTCGCTGGTCAGCAGCACCATGCCGTCGATCACGCCTTTGGGCGCGGGGATGTAGCAGCGCTTGCGCGCCGGCGTCCCGTCGGGGTTGACGCCGTCGAACTCGAGCAGGGCGATGTGGCACGAACGGTTGGGGTCGTACTCGATGCCGACGACGGTCGCGCGCTTGCCGCGGAGTTGCTTGCGTTTGAAGTCGATGACCCGGTAGCGACGCTTGTGACCCCCGCCGCGGCTGCGGACGGTGATCTTGCCCTGGTTGTTACGCCCGCCTTTTTTCGGCAACGGGCGCAGCAGCGACTTCTCCGGGGTGCTCTTGGTCACCTCGGCGTTCGTGTTAACCGACGCGTTTCGGCGTCCGGCGGAGGTCGGCTTGTAGATGCGGATGGTCATCGTGATTCTCGTCTTCGGCGCCGGGGTGCTCAGAACAGTTCGATCGCGTCGCCGTCACGCAGTTTCACCACGGCGGTCTTCACCGTCGGCTCCTGCACGTACCCGAACCGCGTACGCTTCATGCGGCCCTTGCGGTTCTGCGTCGAGACCCCGACGACTTTCACATTATAAAGTTCTTCGATCGCGTTTTTGATCTCGTCCTTCCGCGCCCGGCGATCAACCAGGAACGCGTGCCGATTGAACTCGCCCGAGTGGTACGTGTTCTTCTCGGTAAGCAGCGGCTTCTTGACTATGTGCAGCGGGTTCTTCATGACGATACCCCCGTCGCGCTACGCGTCCGGCTTCTGACGGCGGCCTTGGCGCTCTTGTCGGTATTCGCGCTCGGACCAGCCAGCCATGCCTCGAGATCCTCTCGCGCGATCACCAGGTACCTGTGGTTGAGCATCTCGAAGCACGTCAGTTGCGCCGGCGGGATCGTGTCTATCGTCGCGACGTTCTGAGCGCTGAGCCGGGCGTTCTTGTTCGCCGGGTCGATCGCCACCAGGCACGAGCGGTCGATCTTGATCGCTTCGAGCAACTGCTCGAACGCGCGGGTCTTGGGCTCGGCGAAGTTCATCGAGTCGAGAACGCGCACCTCGCCGTCGATGAGTTTGGACAACAGGGCGTTGCGGTTGGCCTTGCGCCGCATCTTGACGGGCATGTCCTGATGATAAGAATCCCGGCTGCGGGTCTTCGCGAAAGTCACGCCGCCGCCTCGCCGGATCGGCGTGCGGACCGTGCCCATACGGGCCCGGCCGGTCCCTTTCTGCTTGTAAATCTTGCGGGTCGAGCCTTCG
>CAZTEE010000208.1:0-3094 GCA_964611775.1 uncultured Phycisphaeraceae bacterium
CGCCGCACTCCGGGCACCGGTGCGAACGCGTCACCCCCGCGAGCGAATACCCACACTCCAGGCAACGCCGATCCGCGGCCCGGCGGTTCACCACTCGCGTACGCCACGCGACCGGGATCAGAATGACAGCGACGCCGGCGTTCCACAACGCCGCGGCGAGAGCCGCGTCGCGCGGGAGGAACTCTATCGCCAGCGGGAGCGATCGCACATACGCCGCGACGGCCACGCCCGCGGTCATGACGATCCATCCGCTGACCGACGCGATCGCCGCGACCCGCAACGATCCTACCGTCGCGGTGATCGACAGCGCCGCTACGCCCGACGCGATCAGCAGCGCCGAAGCGATGAGCAAGCCCTCGCCGACGCCGCTAGGCCCGGGGTCAGCGAAGAACGAGCGCGGCAGGGCCGCGAGCAATATCAGCGACAACCAGAACGGAAACAATAATATAATAAACCAGAATATCGGCCGGCGGAGCGGCCCGACGTCGCCCGAGAGCCACGCCGCGGACCCACAGACAGCGACAAACAAGATCATGCCGAGAAACGCGGCGAGCATGCCCGATCATATATCCGCGCGGGGGGGCGCCGACCCGGTGAATACAAACACCGAACGCACAGCAGGGGGGGGCAACTCCGAACAGAACCCCGCCAGGACATGTCAGATATATCCCAAAGTTAGGGATATGATGTGGAAACGCATGTTTTTTTGAAATATCCTCTTGACATGCTGATGCCGATGCTTAAAACAGGAATTATGAAATGGGCCGGCTCGTGTGGGCCGGCTCGTGTGGGCCGGCTTGAAGAGGGCCGGCCCGTGGTTGGGCTGGCCCAGGGTCTTGCGGTCCGCGCGTCCGCAGGAAAGGCGGCCGACATGACAATTCGAACAGATGCGGACTCACCATGCCGCGCCCGCCGCGGCGTACGCCATCGAGCCGGCGTGACTCTCTCATCTACATTCTTAGTGATGACGGGAATCACGGGAATCACAGTGGCCGGGGTGGATCAGCTCCGAGTTTTCGAGTGCAACATCGGACACAAGGGCGTGAACGACACGGAATATCAGTTCGGCGAATCAGCGTTCTGCGACCCCGATACCCAGGGCTGCGTTTCTACCGGCGAGGACACCAACGGCGATGGTCGCATCGACAGAGTCGTCAACATCTGCCTCCCCCGCCGATTCATCTAGTGAATCCGATGTCATCGTCAGTCTGACTCACAATCATTATTCTAGGCTTGGATCTCTGGAACCTCGCATTATCACATGCGAATAATCCGGCGACGCCGGAGAAATGAACACACAATGAGCACCTCGAACAGATTTTATTCCCCTGCATACCGTGCGCCCAGACAACTGCGAACCATATATGCATTGGCGCTCTTCGCGATCGGCATTGTTGGTGTCACATACGCCGGGATCGATCAACTTCAAATCATCTGTGATAACTGCGCCATCGGCCCGGCGGATGTCGAGCCGGTGTGCGGCGATCGAAAGATCTGTGAAGCGGGCGAAATCTGCATCAGCGTAGCGCGCGACTGGGACTCCAATGGAACCGTTGACCTTGTAGAGAATTTTTGCATTCTCAATCCACGCGCTCTCTGACGACGCGGCCCCGACACTGAAATCGCAAGATGGTCTGAGACACGGAGAACTAGTATGAATCAATTCAGCGACTCAACTAATCCCCGGCGCCGTTCGCGCTTCTGGTTGTCGGATCGGCGTCTGATCGCCGCGGGCTCGTTCGCGTTGGTGGGCGTCGGCGCGGGCGTGTGGACGATGGTTCGGCCCGCGCACACCGAGCATGTCGAGATCGACCGCGCCGCGAGAAGCCAGCGAATCTTCGAGCATCTCGGCATCGCGGATCAGCCCGTCACGCCCGTCCCGGACGACGGCTTCATAGCCATGCGATCGCCCGCGGCGTTCAGCGATGTGCTGCCCCGGCTGCGCAAACTGTTCGAGGAACGGGCCGCGGGCGTCGAAATCCTACGCGACATGCCTACGGATGTGCGGGCCGGCTTCGCCGAGGCCGCGGTGCTGGCGATTTCGCCTTATTTACTGGTGGATTTCGAGATGCATCTCGCGCATATCGACATCCTCGGGGGCGTCCCGCCGAGCGCTGACCCGGAGGATCTTCGCAGCGTGCGGTTCCGTTGGGAGTACGCGCACGCACGCATGGGATTCGCCGCGATCGCGCCTGAGTTCGCCGATGTGGTGGCACGAGGGACCAGATCAGAACCACCGAACAATTTCGCGCACATCGAGATCGGGCGACGCTTCGGTATGCAGGAGCCGGGCGGCAGCACCACGCGCACACCTCACCGCTACCCCGATGTCGCGGGATGGGACAAGCGCGACAAGGCTCTCGACGCGTTCTTCGCGCACGTGCCGGTCAAGATACATATGAAGAAAGCCGGAGACACCAGGCTTGGGGTGCTCGGCGTGAGCCTGGCCCGGAACCCGGAGACCGGCGGCTGGCAGCCAGTCGAACTCCGACTCTTCCACGACGACGCGAACAACCCTTCATTCCAGACACTCGAGGAAGTCGAGGCGTACTTGGATTTCATGCCCGCGAATCTCTGGATGTAATATGCGCCACGACGGCCCGACAGCGCCGGTCGGACGCTCGAGCCGTCCGACCGGCTTCACAATTCTCGAACTGCTCGTGTCGATCGGGATCATCGGCGTGCTGCTGGCGATCTCGCTTCCGGCGCTGCGCAATACGCGCGCGTCGGCGAATGAGGTGAAGTCTCTCTCGAACGCGAGGCTGGTCGCGGCCGATATGGCGGCGTTCGCCGCGGCGTTCAACCGCTGGCCGTACGCGCGAGCGGGCGAGCGCTCGCCCGCGGCCCCGACCCCGCCCGGGTTCCCGGGGGATCAGGCGGTGGTCCCGACGCTGCCGCCCGGAGCCTTCGTGAGCCTGGGCACGCACTGGGATCTCGACCGCGCCTGGGCCGGGTTGGTGGCGACCGTGGCGCCTTGGGAGGATCACTTCGACTCATGGATATCGCCCGGCAAGCAAGGCGCCTCGCTCGCGGATCGGCTCGAATCCGGGTTCATGACATCCGGCCTGGTGTCTTATATATACTCGCACTCCTT
>CAZTEE010000209.1:0-3081 GCA_964611775.1 uncultured Phycisphaeraceae bacterium
TCTGATCAATATATTATTTGATACCACCGACGCCTGCCCGGAGCTGCACACCTTGCGCGCGTCAGGCTTAGTTGGTGATTTCGCGGACGAGGGCTTCGAGGGCCGCATCCACGCGCTCGGCGGACTCGTACGCGCCGGAGTCGATCTCCGCGCGGACGCGTTCGACCAGGTCCGCGCGCACCGCGGGCAGCTCGCGCAGCCGGCTGAGCAGGACCGCGTGGTCGGAGAGTTCCAGGCGGTCCGACTCCCGCGCCGGTCCGAGCGTAAGCCCGCCGTCGCCGGCGTCCACACGGACTGCACGCCCGTTGAGCCGATCCGCACCCGTCAAGGCGCCCGCCGGCTTGATCTGCATCGGATCACTCATCGCCTTCACCGAACTCCCTTACTAGAGAATACGTCCGACACGACACCACACCCGCCCGGCGACGCCATGCCGGGACACCGCGGCCCCGGCCCGACGCATCCGCGCGGCCCACCTTCGCGTACCATCTCTGTATCGTCATTTCCTCACGAATCCCTGTAATATTGAGCATAAGTCCTTGACAAGCATCACTTTGAAACCGAACGCCCGCCCCGCGCACAGAACCCCGCGGATCGCTGCGATCGCGCTCCTGGCGGTCGTCGCAGCGGTTGTCGGCTCGTGCTCTTCCGGCGGAGGTGGGTCGGCGTCGGCCCCGGGTTCGATGCGAACGGAGGGGCCCGCGGTGTTCGGCTCAGCCCCGACGGCGGCCGGCCCGGCGGGATCGGCGTCCCGGCCCGCGGCTTGGCGGATCGTCCTCGGCACATACTCCGGCGAGAACGCGATCGCACAGGCCCACGCCGCCCTCCCGGTTTTTCAGAACGAAGGCGGCGTCCCCGAGGCGTTCGTCGAGCCTCGCCGGCGTGGAGCCGTCATCGCGCTCGGCGCTTACGACGAACCATCGTCCGCGGCCGCCCAGCGCGACCTCGCCCGCGTCCGCGCGATCACTTACAACGGCCGACCGGCGCACCCCGCGGCTTTCCTCGCGCCGCCCGAGGCCAGGCCGCTCGGCGGCGACCCCGAACTCGATCTCGCCACCGCACGCCGGCGCTTCGGCGAGAGCGCAACGTACACACTCCAGGTCGCGGTTTATGACAGCGACCGCCGGGCCGAGGCCGCCCGCCTCGCCGAGCAGGCCGCCGCCGCCTATCGCGCCGATGGTGAACTCGCCTTCTATTTCCACGGCCCGAATCGCAGCATGGTCACCATCGGCCTCTTCACCGAACGCGACTACGACCCGCAGAACAACCGTTACTCCGCAGAACTCCGCGCTCTATTGGCGCGACATCCCAAGCACCTTCTCAACGGCATGGGCGTCCGCGAACGAGGCCCCGACGGCGCCACCCGAGACCAACCCCCGCAACTCGTCCAGACACCGTGACTTGCCGACGTCGCTGTTTTCGGCGGCACGTCCCATCATGCGATCTGCATCTTTTTGCGCTCTTTTCCCGGGCGACCGCTTGCGGCGGGCCGGCGTGTCGTTACCATTACCGTTGATCCCCTCGGCGACTCGCACAAGGGACCGGCGGGATCACACAGGAAGAGAGAATGGCGATCGGGTTCCGCACCCGGCATGACGCCGAGCCGTCCCCGCTCCCGCCGCCATCATCGGTTCTCTACCAACGCCTTCCCGGCTTTGCGCTGTGTTAGTCGCGCCACGCCGGGCTGGGGTGCGCGGCTGTCGCGCGACATGCAGGTCGGTCGTTGGTTTCGGGGCGTTGAATGCCCGGCCTTCGGGTCGGGCGGGTAAGAGGGAAGCACCCCCCGAGTGACGTTTCCCAGCGGCCGACTCGAACACACCGCCCGCGCCCCGGCGTGGGCGGTGTTCGTTTTGAAGCCCGACAACATATCTCGACCCCGCTCAGCCCCCGCCGACGGCTGTCCACACCTCGTAACCGAGATACCCGAGGTACACCGTCAGAAGAACGCCGCCCTCGAACCGGCTTACGTTTCGGCCCGAGGTCAGGCTCATCGGCCACAGCAGCACGCTCAGCAGCGTCATCGCCCCCAGCGACGCCGCCGCCAGATCCGGCAGCGGGACCGGCGCTACCAGCCCCGTCACGCCCATCACCAGCAGAATATTAAATAGGTTCGATCCGACAACGTTCCCGACCGCGAGGTCCACCTGCCCGCGCTTCGCCGCGATCAGGCTCGTCGAGAGTTCGGGCAGGCTAGTCGCGAGCGCCACCACCGTCAGCCCGATGAGTTCGTTGCTCATCCCGAGTGTCGCCGCGACCCCGACCGCGCCGACCTCCGCCAGTTTCCCCCCGCCGACGAGCATCACCAGCCCGAAGACGATCAGGACGATCGTCAGCCCCAGCGGCGTGCTCCTGGCCCGCTCGGTGTCGGGCGTGCTCGCTTCGAGCTTCGGCGCCCGCCGAGCATCGCGCCCCGCCATCCGCAGCATCCACCACAGCACGAGCGCGAACGCCGCGAGCAGAACGCCCGCCTCGGCCCGGTTTATCCCGGCGGCCCCGGCGACGCTCGGCGGCGCGTACCCGAGCGCCACAAACAGCATCGTCGCCGCCAGCATTATCGGGATCTCACGTCGGACCAGACTCGCCTGCACGCGCATCGGCTTGATCAGCGCCGACAGCCCGAGGATCAACCCAACATTCGCAATATTCGATCCCACGACGTTCCCGAAAGACAGATCGACGTTCCCGTTCGCCGCTGCGACTATGTTCAGCGCAAGTTCCGGCGCGCTCGTCCCGAACGCGACGACGGTCAGCCCGATGATCAAAGGCGCAACACCCAGCCTCGCGGCCAGCGCCACCGCCCCGCGCACCAGCGTCTCCCCGCCCGCCACAAGCAGCGCCACACCCAACGCGAACACACCGAGATCCACTACAATCCCAGGCACACTCATGCGCGCACCATATCAGCCGCGCCGCTCGGAAGCGAAGTGCTTCAACGTGTGACGGGCGTGCGGCGTCCCGGTCTGATGCGCCCGGCCGGACTGCGTGGCGCACGGGGCCATGTTATCGCGGTTTATTAGTGTGAACGGCATGAGTTAATTAATTATATTTTATTGTGTATTGAAGCTCGGCGCCGGCGCTACG
>CAZTEE010000210.1:0-3053 GCA_964611775.1 uncultured Phycisphaeraceae bacterium
GACATATTCCATCCCGTCGCGGAGGGTGAAGGCGAGTTCCTGCGTCGCGGTCGAGCCGGCCTCACGGATGTGATATCCGCTGATGGAGACGGAGTGCCACCTGGGGACGCGCTGCGTCTGAAACTCGATGGTGTCGACGACGAGTTTGACCGACGCCTCGGGCGGATAGATGAACTCGTTCTGGGAGTGAAACTCTTTGAGTATGTCATTCTGGAGCGTCCCGCCGAGCGTGTCCCAGGAGATCCCGCGCTGCTGGGCCATCGCGAGGTACATCGCCCAGATGACGGCGGCCGGGCCGTTGATGGTCTGACTTACTGTGACCTTATCAATGGGTATGTCGGCGTACAGGCGGTGCATGTCCTCGATGGTGTCGATGGCGACGCCGCATTTGCCGACCTCCCCGACGCTGAGCGGGTCGTCGGAATCCCGGCCCATGAGTGTCGGCAGGTCGAAGGCCGTCGACAGGCCGGTGTTGGCGGCGGTCCCCTTGGCGGCTCCCAGCAGATACTTGAACCGCCGGTTGGTGTCGTCCGCCGAGCCGAACCCGGCGAACTGGCGCATAGTCCAGAACCGCGTGCGGTATCCCTCCGGGAACAGCCCGCGCGTGAACGGATACACACCCGGGTCGGCTATATCCCGGCTGTGGTTCGCCAACGACGCGATACTCGATTCCGGGCCGTACACAGCGTCGAGAACAACGCCGCTGATCGTCACGGCGTGGGGGTCGACGCCTGTCAGACCCGGGCCGGTGAAAGACTGGGAGGCATGGGCGGGTGTGCTGGTCATGGCGCAAGTGTAGAAACCGCTGCGACCGCCGGGACGCCCGGTCCGTGATTTTGCACGATGACAATACGGACATCTATGGCTACTATTTCGCCGCGTGGGGAACGCCGAGGCCGACCACGAAAAAGAACGAGAACTCAGCGGACAGGACGGCTCGCATCACGATCGGGCTTCTCGCCCTGTAAGCGGCGTGTGTCTGGCTCGACGCCATCCGCGGCTCAACCCTCGGCGTAGTCGCCGGGCTTATAGGACTTGTCCTGATCGGGACCGGTCTGGCGGGGTATTGCCCGCGCTACTGGTTCATCGGTGTCGGCACGTGCAGGGCGTGTTTGGAGCAGGCCAACTCTATGCCTCACAATTCATAAACGCGCCTTCCATGCCATCCCGTCTTGGGTATAGTGCTTCTAATCCGGCACAACTACGCTGGCTCAGGGAGGGCACGAGATGGGCGACAAAACGAATCAGTCTTCGCGCGTCGGCGACAAAACCACCCCCGGGGGCCTTCTCTCCCTTCTGCTGATCGCCGCGATCGCCGTCGTCGCGGGCGGCGTAGCGACGTTCGCACCGGCCCAGGAATCAAGCAAGAGCATCGCGCAACCGCACGCCGAGGAATTTACACTCGATTCCTTTGCGCTCGGCTCTTGCCCCGATGAGCCGCCCCTCGAGAACTTCGTCATCACCGGTTCGACGATCTCCGTGCCCGGCTTCGCGCAAGGCGAGGAATGCGCCGTCATCCTCAACGCCCCGGCGAGCCATTACCCCATCGAGATCACGAAAGTTCGCATCGGCTGGTCCTCGCCCGGCGGCGGCGGGCCGCAATCACTCGAAGACGCCATCCGCATCTATCCCGCCGGCCTCCCCAACCCCGGACCTTTCCAATATGAAATCGAAGGACCGCTGCTGACCGACGGCGGGATCAACGAGTTCGATCTCACGCTCGCTCAGGGGACCGGCTCGCGTATCGTCAACAGCGGACCGTTCACCGTCAGCCTCGCGATCGCCAACTCGCAGTCCCCCGGCGACCCCGCGCCGATCCACGACGCCAACGGCTGCCAGCCCGGTAAAAACGCCGTGCTCGTTAACGGCGCGCTCTGGTTCGACGCCTGCATACTCGGCGTTTCCGGGGACTGGATAATGAGCGTCACCTACCGCCGGGTCAACTGCGGCCCGGCCAACGACTGCAACAACAACGGACTCGACGACGACTTCGAGATCCAGCAGAACCCGCTCCTCGATTGCGACGGTGACGGCGTGCTAGACGAGTGCCAGATCGCCGCCGACCCGTCGCTAGACGCCAACAACAACGGCATCCTCGATTCCTGCGAGGAAGAACCGACCTGCACCGGCGACATCAGCGGCGACGGCGTAGTCAACGGCGTCGATCTGCTAATCCTCCTCAACGACTTCGGACCATGCGCAGTCGGCTCGCCGTGCGCCGGCGATCTCTCCGGCGACGGCACCGTCAACGGCGTCGATCTACTCATCCTCCTAAACGCCTTTGGGCCTTGCGATCCCTGAGCAAGGACACGCCCGAACTCAATCAAATCGCCAGTAATCCTCGGGCTTCCCGCAAGACCGCAGAAATCGGCGGGAATCATCGGCTAGTTCGTGGATGATCCAGCCCTTCGTCTCCGCGTCCCACTCCGGACGCTGCTCGATCTTTTTCAGCACGCCCTCGCGCAGCGCACGTCGCACCCGCGGTGGGATGACGGCTCTTACTTTGTGCAGATAAGGAACGTTCTTGTTTATCCACCGGTACACCCCCGCGGTCGCCATCGCGTTGCGGGGGACGTCCGCGTCCGCGAACCGGAACGACGGGTCGATCCGCAGGAACTCGCATAACCGGGACATTTCGGTGTCCGGCTTCGCCTTGAACTCGTCAAGAAATATTACATGCAGATTCCCGGCGCCGAACTTCTCGCGAATCGCGTCGGCCTGCTCGCCGTAGCGGCTCGGGTCGACGAACAGGCTCCGCGTGCGGACCGCCTCGTTGAACGGGGGCACGTCCCACCCGGCGCCGAAACCGAAATACCAGTGCGACATGATCCGTTCGAGCGGATGCCGGACCATGAAGATCAGCCGCGCGTCCGGGATCATCTCGCCGAGCCTGTCGAGCACACCGGGGTAGGTCCGCATCGCCGCGTAGTTCGGCGTGGCTTCCAGCACGACCTTCTTCCCCCCGGCGGACGCGAAGTGGGACTCGTACCACGCCCGCCCCTTCGCATAGTTCTCCATATTGCTGAAGAAGTGCAGTTCCTTAGGGGTCGATA
>CAZTEE010000211.1:0-3034 GCA_964611775.1 uncultured Phycisphaeraceae bacterium
CAGAACCATGAAGCATCGCCTCACGCCCGGCGTCGTCGGTCTGATCATGTTCTGCCTGGCGCCGATCGCCGCCGACGCGCAGATAACCCGGCCTGACATCGACGCCCTCGCCGGGGTCATCAAACAGGCCCGCGAAACCCTCGGCGTCCCCGGGATGAGCGTCGCTATCGTCGAGAACGGCGAGGTAATCCTCGCGCGAGGCTTCGGCGAGCGAACGCTCGGCAATGCCGACCACGTCGACGAGCACACCCTCTTCGCCATCGGTTCGTCGTCGAAGGCTTTCACCAGCGCCGCGGTCGCGATGCTCGTCGACGCGGGCGAACTCTCCTGGAACGACCGCGTGATGACGCGGCTGCCCGGGTTCCGCCTGCACGACCCCTACTCGACGAGCAACCTCACGATCATCGACATGCTGAGCCACCGCAGCGGCCTGCCGCGCGGGGACATGATCTGGTACGGGTCGAAGTTGAGCCGGGCCGAGATCATCGAGCGCCTGCCGCACCTCGAACCCAATTCCTCGTTCCGCAGCCAGTTCGGGTATCAGAATATTATGTACCTCGCGGCGGGCGAGATGATCCGCGAGGTCTCGGGCGTCTCGTGGGACGACTGGATGGCGACGCGAATCTTCGAGCCCCTCGGCATGCGCGACAGCAACACGTCGATCTCGGCGCTCGAGGGCTTGTCCAACGTCGCCACGCCGCACGTGAAGAAGGAGGACGGGGTGGTGGCGGTCCCGTACCGGCGGATCGACAACGCCGCCGCGGCCGGCTCGATCAACTCGAGCGCGGCGGACATGGCGAGGTGGGTCACGATGCTGCTCAGCGGTGGCCGCGCCGGCGCGTGGGACGACGACGCCCGGATTCTTACAAAGGGCGCGATCGACGTGATGTGGACGCCGATGACCGTCGCGACCGCGACCGGACCCGCCGGGGCGCTCCGCGCCGAGAGCAACTTCCTGCTCTACGGGCTCGGCTGGTTCCTCGAAGATTACCGCGGCGAACGTGTAGTCCATCACGGCGGGAATATCGACGGCATGAGCGCGCTCGTCTCGCTTATGCCCGAGCACAAACTCGGCGTCGTGGTCCTCACGAACATGAACGGGACGCCCGCGCCGACCGTCGTCGCGCAGACGATCTTTGACGCTTATCTTGGGAAGGACGATCACGACTGGGCGGCGGAAGCGCGGAGCCTCATGGACACGGTCGAGAAAGCCCAGGCCGACGCGATCGCCCAGGCCCGCGCGGATCGTATCTCGGGCACGGCGCCGACACTGCCGCTGGATTCGTTCGCCGGGAAGTACCGCCATGTGTTCTACGGCGAGATCACCGTGACACTCGACGGGGACCGACTCGGGATCGAGTTCGGCGAACTCGGGGGCGATCTCGATCACTGGCATTACAACACATTCGAAGTCATCAACCGGGCGCCGTACCCCGAGCTGGGCCTTGTTAATTTTATAATCGGCGCGGACGGGAAGGTCGCCGAGCTCGTCGCGCTGGGGATCGACGAATGGCGCAAGGTTCCCGAGGCGCCCGTCGCCGACAGCACGATCGAACTCTCAGAAGCGGACATGCGGCGGTATGTCGGCACTTACCTGCACGCGGGGATCGGGCTTGAGGTGAACGTCTTCATCGCCGACGGATCGCTCAAGGCGCAGATTCCCGGTCAGCCGGCGTTCGAGATGCTGCCCACCGGCGAGGGGTTGTTCATGCTCGGCGGGCTTCCGCCGCAGATCACGGTTCGGATCACGTTCACGATGGGCGACGGCGATCGTGCGGGCGCGATGACGTTCACGCAGACGCCGGGCGGGACGTTCGAACTCCCCCGTGTCGCGGGCTGAGCCGATCGGCCCGCAACCGGGGAGATCGAACCGGCCGGGGCTGTTGAGCGGGAAGCGATCCGACCGACGACAATGGATTGATGATCGTCCTCGGCATCGACCCCGGCCTGCGACTGACCGGCTACGCCTGCGTCCGCCTGGCGCCCGATCGGCCCAGCGATGACGCGGTGCTGGTCGAGGCGGGCGTGTTCCGGCTGTCGGTCGCGCGGCCGGTCGCGGATCGGCTCGTCGAACTCGAGCGCGACCTGGCGGCGGTGGTGGAGCGGCTCGCGCCGCGCCGGGCGTTCGTCGAGAAACTCTTCGCGCACTACAAGCACCCGACCACGGCGATCGCGATGGGCCACGCGCGCGGTGTCTGCCTGCTCGCGCTGCGCCGGGCCGGCGTGGACGTGGACGAACTTGCTTCGACCGAAGTTAAGAAAGCGACGACCGGCGGCGGGCACGCCAGCAAACGCCAGATGCAACTCGCTGTGCAGGCCCAACTACGCCTGCCCGAACTCCCCAGCCCGCCCGACGTCGCCGACGCGATCGCCATCGCCCTCACCGGCGCCCGTCGGCTCCGGTTTGCGGTCCCGGCTTAGCGCGGAGGGACACAGGACGGGCGGCGCGATCCGCTCTCGAGCCGCACGCAAAACCTCCGCTCGTCCTCGAATACCTCTGCAATCGAAAATAATCATCTTTTCGTGACACGCCGCCTCGGTATTGAGCAGTTCGACGAAAGTGCGCACCGTCTCTCCCATCATGGCCGTTGGCAACACCGCAATTCGCCTGCAGATGCTCGCTCATCCTTATTTGATCTCATCCCTGCGTCGCGTCCCAGGCGGCAAGCGAGTGTAGAGTGTCACACGCAAGATGTAAGGATATGGGCGACTCGACCGTGAGTGGCGGGGTGGCAAGGCTCTCCGAGCCGTGTCTCTGGCGATTGCTTTGCAATCAGCAGCGTACGCCTCTCACCCCGGCTCTCCCTGGGGTGCGGTTGCGGTAAACAACGGCACAGGCAAAAACGATGACGTGCGTCCCAGTGGCGTCGCGATCCGAGACTTGATCGTGACTCTGAATAACATCTGCCCACCTCTCAGCCGTGCGGCTGTGCGATCGTAAGATCCTTAGAAGTATCTTGCGTCGCCGCGATCTTCGCAGCCCGGCGTTTGCGGACGCGTTTGGCTTTCTTATGCATCTTGGGTGTCGCGTGGA
>CAZTEE010000212.1:0-3027 GCA_964611775.1 uncultured Phycisphaeraceae bacterium
GGACTGCCCGCCGAAGGGACCGACGCAGATGTCGTTGAACTCCGCCGGCTCGAACGCGACGGGAACGGGTTTCGGCTCGGGCACGCCCTGACCGAACGCGGCGGCCGCACACAGGGCTGCGGGCGCCAGGCTGCCGAATCGCAGCATCTTGCTTCCACTGATCTTGCTCATTGCTGTCTCCTCAAGACACACACACACACACTCAGGCGCCCTGGTCCTCCCCAGAGACAAACCCTGAACGATTGAACAGCCGTCGAACGCCGACGACTTAGTCACGATGTCGCTGGGCCCCTCAATACTCGTACGCACCCGCAGTGCGACGCGTCGCGCGTCACACGAAGTGAGTAGGTGGTCGAGTATGTGTCCTTAGCCCCTCGAACACTGTCCTACACACGCACTATAGCGAGTCGGCCCGTTCGGTAAAAGCCCTTTCTCGAAGAGTTTGCAGATTTTTCTCATCGCCGGTTGAATCGCGCGACGTTTCACGGCGGCGGACTCGGCTTGCATTAACTCGAACCAAATCGAAACATGTGAAGATAGGAAATATAGAATCGACCACGCTCGCACGGGCGGCTACGCGAACAGCGCCGCCGGGATAGCGCAAACGTTTATAGATAAAGGGTTTGCGCTCCGATTAGCGTGATTGTCAGACTCCCGCACAGCGAGCGAGCACCGCTGACCGAACCGCCACCCCGGCCGCCACCTGTCGCCAGACCAGGCATCGCGGCGAGTCCGCGATTCTTGACGAAATCTCAATCTCTCGGTTCATCGGACCGGGGTGAAGCACCACGCACCGATCGCGCAACCTCGCGGCGCGCCGCTCGTCGAGGGCGAATCTCTCGGTGTATTCACGGATGGATCCGATCTCGGCGCCGCGCTCGCGCTGCACACGGAGCATCTGCACCGCGTCGAATTTCGGCATTTCCGCGTCGAGATCGTGCGCGACTCGGCAGCCGATTTCTTCGAGGCCTCGAGGCGCCAGCAGTTCCGGCCCGACGCAGACGACCTCGGCGCCGAGCGCCGCGAACGCCGCGATGTCCGACCGCGCCACGCGCGAGTTCGCAATATCACCGACTATCCCCACGCGCAGCCCGGAAAGGTCCAGACCGTCCAGCCGACCGAAAGCCTCGGCTACCACGAACGCATCTATTAATGCCTGCGTCGGGTGCTCGTGCCGACCGTCACCCGCGTTGATGACCGGGCACGACACCGCCTCGGCGGCGATCATCGCGGCGCCCGAGGCGCTGTGACGCAGCACGATCGCCGACACGCCCAGCGCTTCCGCCGATCTAGCCGTGTCCGCGATGGTTTCGCCCTTGCTGACCGAGGAAGCCGCTCCGGCGAGGTCCAGCACGTCCGCCCCGAGCCGCCGGGCCGCGACCGTGAAACTCAGACGTGTCCTCGTCGAAGGCTCGAAAAACAGATTCGCAATAAATCGCCCGGACAGCGGCGTCCGAGCCGACGCCGAGGGTGACTCGGCGTACGACCGCGTCGCCCGCAGCAGTTCCCGGACTTCTCCCGCGCCCAACGATGCGATACCGAGCAGATGCCGGGGGCCTAGCGTCCCGTTCGACATGCCTGTCCCGGCGTGCGCCATTACGGGCATGTTACCAATCGCGCCATTCGCTGAGCCTTCGCCAAGCCCAGGCGCAGCCGAGTGATCCGACGCGGGCAGGCTCACCGGGCCCGGACGAGAGCAGGGTCGGCGACGATCTGGATCGGCAGGATCTCCTCCGCGATCGCCCCCGACACCTTGTCGCGCAGCGTGACCTTGAGCCGATACGCCCCAACGGTCAGCGTCTCGGGAAGATCGACTCGCTGCACGATGAAGAAATCACGCCGACGGCGTTTGGAAACGTCGCGGATCTCCTGCGCCGGCATCCGCCACGCGAGCAGCCCGTCCGCGTCGTGATACAGCGAGAGTTCCTGTGTGAGTTCGACCGCGTAGCCCGGCTCGCCGGTCTCGTCCGCCACCCCGCGATGAGTGAAGTTTTCAGCTTCGACGTACAGGATCGCCGCGTTACGCCGACCCGCGAGCATCGCCGACCCTGGCAGCGGGACGAACTGGCCGAACCCGTCCACTCGCGAGCACAACGCCGCGTGCGCGACGCCGAGCGTCTTCCACTGGCTCATCGAGCGGGCCAGACCCTCGACCGCGTCGGCGAGCGCGCCCGCGTCGTCGGTCGATCCGGCGAGGCTGTCGTTGACCGAGCGGAACAGGTCGCGCCACGAGCCGAGCAACTCGATCTCGCGCGGCGTCAGCGCGGGCACCGTCAGCGGGTCCGGCGCTATTCCCGGACTTAACAATTCCAACGCCGCCAACGCCGAGTATTCACGCAGCGGCGCCGGCGAGGTCCGAACCGCCGCACGCAACGCATCGGACAACTCCGCGACGAGCCGGTCACGCCTGGCTCGCGGTGTTTCCTCCGGCGTCGCGACCGCGACCGGCTTGCTCTCCTTCCGCAGCGAACGCGATTCCGCCTCGGGCTTGTCGTCGGGTGTGATCTCGATCGTCGGCGTCGGGTTCGCGCTCGCGGGCGATCGCCCGGCGATCACCGGCGATTCCGGTGTACGCCCGCCCGCGAGCGAAGGCAGGATCGCCGCATCGTCCTCGAGCCAGCGGCGGATGTCGTCGCGCGACGGGGCCGCAGCAGATTCCGCGTCCGCAGCACGGGCGCCTTCACCGACGAACTGCTCCAGCCCCGCGTTGACCCCGGCGCCGGGCGCAGAACCAGAGCCGCCGCCGCCGCTGCACCCGGGGATCATCACTGCCCACGTGGCGAGCTGGATCACCACACCGATCGCGAAGACACGACGACCAGCGGGACCAGGCATTCGTTCAAGACGGGTCACATCGCAATATCGGCCACCCCGACGCCGAACCTTGCGAAAGAGCACGAAACACCACACACCCGGTATCCGTGCCGCCAGGAGTGCGCGGGCAAGACGCCCGTGCCACTGTTCGCGCTATTTACGACACGCGCCGATCACAGCCCCGCGAAGCGCAGCGCGAGTATTTCGAGCGCC
>CAZTEE010000213.1:0-3027 GCA_964611775.1 uncultured Phycisphaeraceae bacterium
GACCCTGAGAATCACTTTTCCCCGAGGAGCCAATATGCGCGTCCGTACGTTCATCCCCGCCGCGCTCGCCGCCGTCGCCATCGGCGTGCTCGTTTCGCCCGCCGACCTTGTCGCCCAGCAAAAATCCAACCCCAGGCCCCTCGACCACTCCGTCTACGAGATCTGGAACAGCCTCACCGGCCAGCGCGTCAGCCCCGACGGCCGCTGGGCCCTCTACTCCCTCACCAAAGAAGTCGGCGACGGCTCATTCCACGTCCGCTCGACCGACGGCGAAGCCGCCCACGACTTCGAGCGCGGCGTGAACGGCGCTTTCACCTACGACTCCGCCCATGCTCTCTTCCGCATCAAGCCGCCCCACGAGGACACCCGGGCCGCACGCCGGGCCAAGAAAAAACCCGACGACATGCCCAATGACGCGCTCGGCGTCCTCAACCTCTCCACCGGTGAACTCACAACCATCGAACGCATCAAATCCTTCAAGACCCCCGACAAAGCCGGCGGCTGGGCCGCGGCCCTCCTGGAAAAACCCCTCCCCGCCCCGAAGCCCGACGCCGACAAGCCCGAAGCCAATCCCGCCGGCGAATCCACGGAAAAACCCGCCGAAAAGCCCGCTGAGACCAAGCCCGAACCCGCCGGCGCCGACGACGAAAAATCCAAGAAAAAGAAAGACCGCAAGGACGGAACGCCGCTGCTGCTCATCAACCTCGCCACCGGCGCGCAGCGAACCTTCGACAACGTCCTCGATTACACATTCAACGACACCGGCACGACGCTCGCCTTCGTCGTCTCCACGAAGTCGGGCGCCGGCGACGCCGACGGCGTCCACACCCTCGACCTCGCCGACCCGGGCGCCCAACCCCTCCCCGTGATGACCGGCCCCGGCGAGTACACCTCGCTCGCCTTCAGCAAACCCGGCGACCGCCTCGCCTTCCTCTCCAACCGCGACGACTTCGAAGCCGACGAACCCGACTGGACCGTCCACCTCTGGGAAACCGGCGACGACTCCTCCTCGACCATCGCCGCCGCGGGCGATCGCGGCGTCCCCGACGGGTGGGCCGTCTCCCAGCACCGCGCCCCGTCATTCAGCGAGTCCGGCGAACGGCTGTTCTTCGGCGTGGCGCCCCGCCCGACCCCCAAGCCCGACCCCGACGACGAAGCCACGCCCCTCCCCGACGAACTCCCCAAACTCGACGTCTGGCACTGGGACGAGCCGGACCTGCACACGATCCAACTTTATAATCTCGACCGCGAACGCCGCCGTTCTTACGACGCGGTGGCGCACCTCGAACTCGGCGCCCGCCTGACGATGCTCGCCGACGAAGAGTGGCGCGACGCCGAGGTCGGCTTTAAGGGCGACGCCGCCGTCGCCGTCGCCACGCGCGACGAGCCGTACCGCAAGATGATCCAGTGGGACGTGCAGGTCCTCCGCGACCTCGCGCTCGTCAACCCCGAGACCGGCGACGCCGAGATCGTCCTCGAAGCGGTCAAGGCCCAGCCCGCCCGCGGCTCGTGGCTGAGCCCCGAAGCCAACTACATAATGTTCTGGGATTATAACACCCAGCACTGGCTCGCCTACGACATCGCCGGCCGCGAACTTATAAATCTCTCCGAGCACATCCCCCACCCAGTCGCCGACGAGGACCACGACTCCCCATCCCCCGCCGGGGCCTACGGCGTCGCGGGCTGGCTCGACGGGGACCGCGGCGTGCTCATCTACGACCGATTCGACGTCTGGCTCGTCGATCCGAAATCACCCGGGCGCCCGCGCTCGATCACCGAAGGCGCCGGCCGCCGAGACGGCGTGCGCTTCCGCGTCGTCAGCCTCGACCGCGAGCGCGTCTCCATCGACCCCGCCGAGCCGCTGCTCCTCTCCGCGTTCGACACCAAGAGCAGAAACTCCGGTTTTTACAGCGATTCCGTGCGCGGGTCGCGCCGGCCCGAGCAACTAATCATGGCGGCCCGCCGCTTCTCGAACCCCGTCCGCGCCGAGAACGCCGACACGCTGATCCTCACCCGCGAATCGTTCCGCGAGTTCCCCGACCTCTGGGCCTCGAACGCCGACCTCTCGAGCATGACGCGCCTCTCGGACGCCAACCCCCAACAGGCCGACTACGCCTGGGGCGACGTCAAACTCGTCGAGTGGACGAGCGCCCGCGGCGAGCCGCTCGAAGGCCTGCTCTACACGCCGCCCGGCTTCGATCCATCAAAGCAATACCCGATGATGGTATATTTCTATGAACGCAACAGCGACACGCTGCACTCGTATTCCCCCCCGACGCCGAGCCGATCCATCATCCGCTTCTCGTTCTACGCCTCGCGCGGGTACGTGATCTTCGTCCCGGACATCGTCTACCGCGACGGTCATCCCGGCCGCAGCGCGATGGAATCCGTGATGCCCGGGATCACGAGCCTGATCGAGCAGGGCTTCGTCGACAGGGACCGCATCGGCGTGCAGGGGCACTCGTGGGGCGGGTACCAGAGCGCGTACATGATCACGCAGACGGACATCTTCGCAGCCGCGGGTTCGGGAGCGCCGGTTTCTAACATGACGAGCGCCTACGGCGGGATCCGCTGGGGGTCGGGGCTGTCCCGGCAGTTCCAGTACGAACGCACCCAGAGCCGCATCGGCGGGACGCTGTGGGAGAAGCCGCTGCTGTACCTCGAGAACTCGCCGCTCTTCCACCTCGTGAACGTGACGACGCCGGTGCTGATCCTTCACAACGACGAAGACGGCGCCGTGCCCTGGGAACAGGGCATCGAACTCTTCGCCGGCCTGCGCCGCCTGGGCAAGCCCGCCTGGTTCCTCAACTACAACGGGCAGCCCCACTGGCCCGTCACCTACCCCAACCGCAAGGACTACGCGATACGAATGCAGCAGTTCTTCGACCACTTCCTCCTCGACGCCCCCGCCCCCGACTGGATGAAATCCGGCGTCCCCGCCAAGACCAAAGGCCTCAACTTCGGGTATGACATTAGCAACCCGTAAAATTATTCCGCCGCCCGCACAACCCCGAAGCCCGGGGATTC
>CAZTEE010000214.1:0-2984 GCA_964611775.1 uncultured Phycisphaeraceae bacterium
GACGCTTCTTGAACTCGAAGTACTGCCTCATCGCCGGGGTGGCGCGGGGGTCTCTGGGCGGCTTGGTGGGTGTTGAACTCATCGCCGATCGGCGACGATACCGCACGGGACGGCATCCTTGCACGATCACGGACACAGATCAAAAGCCCAGGGATTCTTCCCTGGGCTTTGCAGGCGTGCGATTCTGATATCCGGGTTCGTGCAAGTGGAGCGGAAGGGGGTCGAACCCTCAACCTCCTCGATGCGACCGAGGCGCTCTCCCAATTGAGCTACCGCCCCAAGCGGCCCGCGGGCGACGGCTGCCGCCGGCGGGCTGATAGCATAGGCGAACATCGGCACCTCGGCGAGTCGCCGCCAGCACATCACGCCCACGCCGGTCATGCCCGAATCATCCGACATCCCGACGCCCGCGATCGAGTTCGACTCGGTCAACTACACGTACCCCGGCGCCGCGACGCCCGCGGTGCAAGGCGTGTCCCTCCGCGTCGACCGCGGCGAACGGCTCGGCATCCTCGGCCCCAACGGCGGCGGCAAGAGCACGCTCCTCGGAATCATGATGGGGCTTACCCGCGGGTACACCGGCGCCGTCCGAGTCCTCGGCGTTCACCCGAACCAGGCCCGGCGCGACGGACGAATCGGCGCGGTCCTCCAAAAATGCGAGGTAGAACGGCGAATGCCGATCTCGGTCTCCCAGGCTGTCGAACTCGCCGCAACGCGAGGCGCCGGGGGGTGGGGGCGGCCAACGCGCGAAGTACGCGAGCGCGTCCGCAGAAGCCTCGCGCTCGTCGGCGCAGAGCACATCGCCCGGCGTCCGATCGGCGCGCTCTCCGGTGGGCAGTTGCAGCGCGTCCTCATCGCGCGGGCCCTCGCCGTCGAGCCGGAGATACTCGCCCTCGACGAGCCGACGGTCGGCGTAGATGTCGAGGGGCAGGCGCGCTTCGCCGACCTCATCCGCAATCTGCACGCGGAACTCGGGCTGACGATTGTCATCGTCTCGCACGACGTGCGCGCGGTCGCCGCCGGATGCGACCGTGTGGCGTGCCTGGCGCGGACGCTGCATTATCACGACGCGCCCTCGGGTCTTACGCCGCAGGTTCTCGCCGAGGTCTTCAGCCACGACATGGCGGGTGTCTTCGGCGACGTTCACATCTCCGCGCACGCAGCGGCGGATTGCCCGGGCGATCACGCCGATCACGAAACTCACTCGGGTCACACGCGCCAGGCGGGCGACGCGTGAAGACCATCGACTACCTCACCGGGCCGGCGGCGGCGCTCTTTCTCCCCGCGATCGTCGCCGCGGTCGCGATCGCTATCCCCAGCGCGGCTCTGAGCGTGTTCGTCGTCCCGAAACGCATGGCTTTCCTCGGGCAGGGGATCACGCACGCCGCGTTCGGCGGGGTCGGGGTCGCGGCGATCCTCGGCGTCGGAGCCGAGGCCGGCTTCGCCGTCGTCGCGGCTTTCTGCGTGCTCGCCGCGCTCGTCATCGCCGCGGCGACCGGGCGACGCGGGATGGAGCCGGACACCGCGATCGCCGTCGTGCTCGTCGCGTCCATGGCGCTCGGCGCGGCTCTGGTTCACGTGCGATTGACCAACGCGGGCCCGACGCCGATGGCGAGCGGGTGGGAATCGCTGCTCTTCGGCTCGATCGTCGCGGTCTCGCGCGCCGACGCCGCGATCGCGGTCGGTGTCGCGATCGTAGTCCTCGCGGCGCTGTGGCGGATCCGCCGCGGGCTTCTCTTCTGGGCGCTCGACGAGCCGGGCGCCGAAGCGTTCGGCGTGCCCGTCGGAGCGCTCCGCGCGGCCCTCCTCACGCTCTGCGCGATCACCATCGTCAGCGCTATGAAACTCGCCGGCGTCGCGCTCGTCACGGCCCTCCTCGTCCTTCCCGCCGCGACCGCGCTCCGCGTGACTCGCCGGCTCGGCGTAGCACTGGCGATCTCGATCGCCGCGGCGCTCGTCGGCGTCCTCGGCGGGATCGTCCTCGCGTTCGAAACCGACCTCCCCGCCGGTCCGGCGATTGTGGGCGCACAGATCGGGGTGTTCGCACTAGTTTTCGCCCTCAAGCCATCAGTTTGGGGGATTTTACGATTTTGCTTGCGTATCTCGAAGAACCGCCGATAATGGAAATCAATCCGGACGCTTGGCTTCTTCTTAATGCGGTCGCAGGACTCACGGTGAGTCAATAGAAGGAGCCTGAAGATGAGGAGCCTGAAGATGAGGAGCCTGAACATCATTCGCAGAAGTTGCGCGCCATCGCCGTTCGGGGTCGCCGCAGTAGTTGTCGTGGCGTTCGGAATGTTCTTCTCTGTCGCGTCCGCGCAGGAGAAAGCCGGAGGCGTGGAATCCTTGGGAGCACCGACGCGAGAGACACGCCCGGTCGCAGAGTTGCTGCTGCACTCTTCGAGCATGACCCCGGCGGAACTCAAGAAACTCGCGTTGTTTCTCGGAGCGGCTTCATATAATGTGACGCTGCAAGACACATACATCACCGTCGATGCGCCGGACGGCTCGCTCGCGTTCATCGGCCAGGAGTTCGGCGAACGAGCGGCACGGGGCGAAGTGTTGCGACGCGGGCTGCTTTGGAATACTTCGAACCAGCCCGTGCAAGTCAGAATCGGTGAAGAAGAAACAGTCGTCTCCATCCCCCCGGGGGGATTGTTCGGCCTCGGATTGTTGACCGACGATGACGGGCGCGCTCTGCTCGGCGGCGGGTGCAGCGTCGCCTGCGGCGAGGGCACATTCGCCTGCTGCAACCCGGGGACTGTCTCGGATCAGCCGACATGCGTGTGCGTCCCGATCACAACTGTTCGCGCGTGCCAGAGCGGGGGGCCAGGCTCGACGGCGTGTTCGCTCGATCAACTCACGGTCGCGTCGGAGCGTTGAGTTCGGGCCGGATCAATCGATCGCTTATCGTGCACAATCTTTCGAGAAAAGTCTTGCCTTCGCGCCGGTTTGAACGATAATGTCGTCATCGCGTCGGCAGG
>CAZTEE010000215.1:0-2982 GCA_964611775.1 uncultured Phycisphaeraceae bacterium
TCGTCATTTCTTCATAATAATATAGAACGACGATGAGGCGCTCGGCGCGGCTGAGGCCCTTGGTCAGAAGGTTCTTCAGATCGCGGCGCTGGGTCTCGGTCAGCGGGTTGGTCTGGCGGTCGTCGCGGATGACGTCGATCTCGCGGACCTCGCGGCCGGAGTCCGACGGGCGCCAGTTGCGGGACAGGCTGATGATGCCGACGGCGGACGAGTCACGCTGGATTTTCTTGAATTCCTCGTCGTCGACGCCGAGCCGCGTGGCTATCTCGTCCTGTGTGGGCTTGACGCCGCTCGCCATTTCGAGTTTTTGTCGCACGCTCTCGACCTTGGCGCTGCGATGCCGGACTAGCCGGGGCACCCAGTCCATCGCGCGGAGTTCGTCGAGGATGGCGCCGCGGATGCGCGGCGCGCAGTAGGTCTCGAACTTGACGGCGCGATCGAGGTCGAAGGCGTCGATCGCGTCCATCAGGCCGAAGATCCCCGCGGACATAAGATCCTCGATATCGACCTCGTCGGGCAGGCGCGTGTGTATGCGCTCGGCGTTGTAGCGGACGAGCTGGAGGTAGCGTTCGAGGAAGTAATCACGGAGCGACTTGGCGCCGGTCTTCTGGTAGGCCTTCCAGATTTCTTCGACGGGGAGATTGTCGAGATCCCTTCTGGTCAGCGACTCGACCGCGACCTGCTGAGTCCGCGGCTTGCGGGACGCACGCGGGGTGGCGGGCTTTGCTTTTGTTTTTGTTTGAGCGCTCGGCATGGTCCTCTCCTTGACCGGATCGCGCGGGTCATACCCGCACAGAGTTCAGCGCGTCGGCGCGTCGCCCGTCCATGGGCGCACAAGCGTGCCGGCGAGTATACCGGCGAAGGCGTGTGCGCCAACCACAATTCCTGTGAATGCTGAGATCACGCGGGCTGCTCCCCGCCCGTCGGCATACCCGGTTCGTTGTGCATGTCGCCGGTCGGGTTCATCGCGCGGTAGCGATCGGCGGCGTCGTCGGCGGTGCGGACCCCGATCACACCGATCACCAGGCCGATCATGTAGCAAACGGACATCGCCACGACGGCGCGGAGCATCGCTGAGCCAGTGTCCACACCCGCAGCGATCGCAACGATAAGGGCCAACGCGAACGCGCCAAGCCCCATACACGCCGCGACGATCCTCACAGGTGACGACTCGTTCACGATCCCTGTCCCCCGCTTCTCGCTCTGCCCGCGCGACGCACCGTCATCGGCATCGGCCCGCCCACGTGAGGACTTGAGCAATCCCCGAGCCTTTTTTTCCTCATACCCCGCCCAGACGGAACACTCGGCGCCAGAACCCACGCCGCGAACCCCCGACGCCGGGCATGAACTCCTTCGTCAGCGAGCCCGCTAGCCGTTTGACCGCCCGGCTCGCGTCGCACCTCGGAGCCGCGATGACGAACGGGGTTCGCGCCCGCACAGCGTCCGGCGCTGCGGCGTCCGTCGGCGCCCAGCCCGCCAGCGTCACTCGAACCCCGAGAAACTTCGCCGCCGCCGCGTCGATCCGCGAATGTGTCGCCAATGCTTCACGCTCGTCGGCGCATTGATTCACAACAAGTCGTGGTGCAAGCCGAGCCTCGGCACAACCCGTAGTCGCATTGATCCTTCTTTTCAGCAGCGCGTACGCGTCGGCGATCGCGGTCGGCTCTGGGGTGGTTATGAGCAGAGTCACGTCGGCGGCGTCGAGCAAGGCGAGCACGTCGTCGCCCAGCCCGGCGCCGCAATCAACTACGACGAACCCGGGCGCCGAGCCGACCCGCGCCAGCCGATCGACGAGATCCCCTCGCTGTTCGGGCGTGATCGAGCGCGCTGTAACGCTCGTGGCCCCCGGCGCGAGTCGGAACCCGCCCGGCGCATCGACGAGGACGCGTTCGATCGGAAAACTCGGCTCGAGCGCGTCGCCGAGATTCGCCGAGACGCGCACGCCGCAGAGCAGGTCCGCGTTGGGCAGGCCGAAATCGCCGTCCATGAGAATTGTTCGCACGCGCCGCCGCGCAAACGCTGCGCTCAGGTTCACCGCGATGTTGCTTTTGCCGACGCCGCCTTTGCCGGACGCGATCGCGATGACGATCGCCGAGCGTGCCGGCGCCGTCTGCGCTGGCAGATTATTCGATCTTTCGGGACCGGCGCGAGAGTCGACGCGTGCATCGCGCGCGCGATCGAGCCGGGCGACCATCTCGCGCAGCCGCGTCGCCTGATCGTCGGCGTGTCGCGTGCTCGTCGTCATCGCACGGCGCCGCCCGTCAGGACCAGCCGGGCGATGCGGTCCGATCGGCCCGGTTCGATGTGATCGGGCACCTCCTGCCCGGTGGTGACGTACGACAACGCCGCCCCGACACGGTGCGCGACGTTGACGACCAGCCCGAAACTCACCGCCTCGTCGAGCTTTGTAAGGATGACACGGTTCGGCTTGGCGACGCCGAACCGCTCGACCGCGCGCATCAGCACGGCTTCGCTCGACGCGCCGGAGAGGACGAGGTGCGTCTCGTGCGGGTTCGCCGCCGCCAGCAGCGCGCCGAGTTCGTCGATCCGCCCGCAGTCGTGCGGCGATCTCCCCGCGGTGTCCACCAGCACAACGTCGCAGTCCGCCAGCCCCGCGCACGCCGACGCCATCTCTTTCGGCGTCAGCGCGACGTTCAACGGCAGGCCGATGATGTTCGCGTACGTACGCAACTGCTCGACCGCCGCGATCCGGTACGTGTCGCACGTCACAAGCCCGACACGCAGCCCACGGCGGAGTTTTTAAGTCGCGGCGAGTTTCGCTATCGTCGTAGTCTTGCCCACACCCGTCGGACCTACGAGCGCGATCGTGCGCGGCCGACCGTCCGCGCCCGCTCCCACGTGCTCGGCGTCGTCCGCCACCGGGATGAATCGCTCCAACCGACGCAGCACCGCCTCCCGAACCGCGTCCGCGTCGGCGTGCTCGGCGGGGCTGAGTTCGTCACGCACCCCCGAGATCACATC
>CAZTEE010000216.1:0-206 GCA_964611775.1 uncultured Phycisphaeraceae bacterium
ACCCGTCCCTCTCCCCGGGGAGAGGTGGTCGGAAACCGTGTGGGACGGGCGTCCCGCGCGTGCGTGCAGACCTCCCGCGGCAAAGGCGTCCCGACCACGCGCCAGGAAACCGCGTCACTCCGGCTCGAAGCATCTAACATCACTATTTTTATTAGCATTTTTGTCACCCCCTGCCTGGTCCCCGGCGATTCTGTCAGCGACATCTG
>CAZTEE010000216.1:216-2964 GCA_964611775.1 uncultured Phycisphaeraceae bacterium
GGGGAGCGATGACACACTTCTAACTCTGTATTTCTCCTACTATTTTCCTCTGCGTTCGATCGAGCCCGGTCCCGAGAACAGTGCGGCGTCAATGAATCGTGTCGATGCAGCCGAGCGTCCCGAGCGCGAGGCTGACCACGCCGTTGACCGTGAAGAACGCCATCGGCAACCCCGCCAAACCGCGCTTCGCCACGATGACGTGCTCGACGATGAGCAGAGTCGCGGCGAGCGCGGCGCCGCCCATAAACATCCAGCCGAAGGCCGGCTCGGCGCGCCACGCGAAAATCAGACACGCGATCGCGACGGCGTGCAGCGTTCGGCTGGCGCGCACCGCGCCCTTCCAGCCGAACCTCGCGGGGATGCTGCGCAGGCCCGCTCGGCGATCGAAGTCGAGATCCTGCAATGCGTATATCGCGTCGAACCCGGCGACCCAGACGAGGACCATCGCAGCGATCCACCAGAGCGCCGGCGTGTCAATTAGCGCGCCGGGCCGGACCGCGATCGCGGCGGCGATCGGGCTGGCGGCGAGGGCCCCGCCCAGGAATAGGTGGCTAGCCCAGGTGAATCGTTTGGTGAACGAGTAGAACGCGATCCACGCGAGCGTGGGCGCGCCCAGGATCGCCGGCCAGGGGTTCTTGTAAATGATCAGGAACCCGACGCAACAGACCATGAAGAGGAAAGCGCACACTACCGCGACCGCCGACGCCCGCCCGGCGCCGAGCCGACCGGCGGGGAGAGCACGCCCGCTCGTCCGCGGGTTGGCCGCGTCGAAGCGCCGATCGGCGACGCGGTTGACCAGCATCGCCCACGTCCGGGCGAAGACCATGCACAGCACGACCAGGCCGAGCATCCCGGCAAACGCCCCGGCTGAGATTCCGCCGGCGCCATGGACACCGACCGACTCGACATTCGCCAAGGTGTTCGCACTGTGCCCGAACGCGGCGAGAAAGGCGCCGAGCACCGCGAACGGCAGGGCGAACACCGTGTGCGCGGGCTTGATGTCCGAGAAAATCGCCAAAAAGTCGGGGACGAGTTTGCGCTTAGCAGGCGCATTGATACTCAACTCAGTCATACGCGGCGCATTGTTAGCCAAACCCGGCTTCGGTATCATTGCGGTTTACCGATTGAAAGGATAGTGACAATGCGCTCCGAAGACTTCGGGCCACAAAGCCCCGGTCGGCTTGTGCCGGTCGAGTTCCACGACTACGACACTGGATCAGGGGTCGTCGGTTCGTCGGTTTTAACGGGGATGGGATTCGTGCCCGACCCGCTCCCCCCGGCTTCTCTGAGCCGCATCAGCGTGCTGGATGCAGTGTACGACCGGATCGTCGCGGCCGAGCGCGCCCTCAGCGCGCTGGAGGGAGCGACGCAGCAGCTCCGAAACCCGCACCTGCTCATCGGGCCGTTTCTCATGCGGGAAGCAAGGCTTTCTTCCATCATCGAAAATACCTTTGCCTCGGCCCGGCAACTCGCGCTCTTCGACTCAGATCCATCTGCCGTAGAAGACCGCGATCAGGTGCGCGAAGTCTCGAACTACATCCGCGCGCTGGAATACGGGCTCGAATCGGAACTCCCACTCTGCCTCCGGCTGATCCGGGAGATGCACGCAGAACTGATGCGCGGCGTCCCGACCGCAGCGAAACGCATCGGCGAGTTCCGCATTTCGCAGAACGCGATCGGTCCCGCCAGGCGGTTCACGGACGCGCGATACGTCCCGCCTCCGGCGTCCGAAATGTCCCGATGCCTGCACGACTTCGAAATATACTGCGGCCACTCCGACGACTGGCCCCGGCTCGTCCGCTTCGCGCTGACGCATTACCAGTTCGAGGCGATCCATCCCTTCGATGACGGCAACGGTCGGATCGGACGACTCCTCATTGTGCTCCAGCTCTGCAAGCAGGCGCAGATGAGCAGACCGATGCTCTACGTCAGCGGATACTTCGAGGCGCACCGCGCGGAGTATTACCGCCTGCTCTACGAGGTCAGCGCCAGCGGCGCCTGGATCGACTGGATCTCATTCTTCCTCCGAGCAGTCGAAACTCAAGCACAGGATGCGTTCACCAGAACCCGGCGAATATTCGATCTGTATCAGCGATACCAGACGCTCGTTCAACACAAACGCGCCTCTGCGCTGCTCCCCAAAATTGTCGATCAGCTCTTCGATAGGCCGGCGATCACGGTCGCGCGTGCCGCCGCCGACACCGGGGTCACGCCCGCGGCGGCGGCGAACGCCGTGCGCCGACTCGTCGATCTCGGCATTCTTGCAGAGGCGACCGGCCGGGCGAAGAATCGCATCTACGTCGCCCCGGAGATCCTCGAGATCATCGAGTCCTGACCCCGCCGTCCCAGCGGGCGCCTACCGCGTGCTCGATCTTCAAAAGGTCGAGCGTCTTCGCAACTACGAAGTCCACGATTTCCCCGATCGTCGTCGGGAGCAGGTAGAAACCCGGGTTCGCGGGCGCCACGATCGCCCCCGCCTCGGTCACGCGGCGCATGTTGTCGATATCAATAAGAGTCAACGGCGACTCCCGGTGGACGATGATCAGCGGGCGCCGTTCCTTCAGGCACACCGCCGCGGCCCGGGTGAGCAGGTTGTCGCCCAGGCCGGTCGCGATCGCCGCGAGCGTGTTGCCCGAGCACGGGACGACAACCATCCCGTCATGCAGGAACGACCCCGACGCGATCGCAGCGCCGACATCGCGCCAGGGGTGGACATAGACGCCGAGCGCGGCCGGGTCGGCGCCGGGT
>CAZTEE010000217.1:0-2963 GCA_964611775.1 uncultured Phycisphaeraceae bacterium
CGTCGAGGCGCAGCGTGTGCTCACCGGCGATTTTCCGCGTGATCTCCGCTGCGCGGATGTCGATGGAGACGGCAGGCCGGATGTCGTCTCGATGGGGCATCACCCGAATGCCGGCGATCCCGGATCGCGCACGTTCACCATGATCTCTACGCATTTCAATAGCTCGGCCCCGGCGGTGACACCGGGCGACCTCACCGGCGACGGCGTGGTCGGCCCGTGCGATCTTGTAATACTTCTTAATTCCTGGGGTGAGTGCGCGGAGACGCGGACGCCATGTGAGGCCGATATCAACGGTGACGGCGCCGTCAACGGGATTGATCTGCTGATTCTGCTGTCGAACTTCGGCGGATGACGGTGTGCGAGGATTCAGCCCCGCCTCGGACGGGCTGACTTTGGGCCTCGGCCCGCCGCTGGCGAGCCCGCACCGCGTGCGCCGCGGGCGTTCGAGTTATTACTGCGTGAGTCAGCGGCATTGGCGCCGAAGGTTTGTCTGGATTTCTTTTTCGCGCCCGGCCTGGGGCCGTCGACGGGTTTGCGAGTTCGACCGGCGTCACGCGGTCCTGATCGTTGCTCGGATCGCGGGCGTGGCGTTTCGGATTGTTGCCGGCGTTCCGGCGAGACGGCGGGGTAGCGCGGCTCGGTCGGAGCGTGCGCGGACGGGTCCGAAGCGCCCGCCTTGAGATCCGGCAGCGGGCCGGCGTCGGGGATGCGGTTTCCGGTGAAGCGTTCGATGGCGCGGAGCAGTCCCCGCTCGTCGGGGTCGCAGAACGCGACGGCTGCGCCCTCGGCGCCGGCGCGACCGGTCCGGCCGATCCTGTGGACGTAGGCCTCGGCCTCCATGGGCAGATCAAAGTTTATGACGTGAGTTATGTCGTCGACGTCGATGCCGCGCGCCGCCACATCGGTCGCGACCAGGACCGCCGTGCGCCCGGCGCGGAAGGCGTCGAGGGCGCGCTGGCGCTGGCTCTGGTTCTTGTTCCCGTGTATCGCGTCGGCGCGCACGCCGGCGCGGGAGAGGCTCTTGGCGACCTTGTCCGCGCCGTGTTTGGTGCGGGTGAAGACGATGGTCCGCGCTGCGGCGGGATCGCGCAGCAGGTGCTCTAGCAGCGGCTGTTTGAGGTGTCGGGGCGTCTGATACACGGACTGCGTGATCTTCGGGTCGGCTTCCGGGGCGCGCGAGACGGAGACGCGCACGGGGTCGCGGAGCAGCGTCTCGGCGAGGTGTGTGACGGCTTTGGGCATCGTCGCCGAGAAGAGCATCGTCCGGCGATCCTTGACAAGATCCGCGGCGATCCGGCGGATCGGCTGGATGAAGCCCATGTCGAGCATGCGGTCGGCTTCGTCGAGGACTAGGGTGCGGACGCCGGTGAGATTGACGAGGCGTTGCTCCATCAGGTCGATGAGCCGACCGGGGCAGGCGACGAGGACGTCCACGCCTCGGGACAGGGCTTTTTCCTGACCGCGCTGGCTTACCCCGCCGTAGACCACGGCGACGGTCAGGCCGGTCCCGCTCCCGTAGGCGAGGAAAGAATCGGCGATCTGGCTGGCGAGTTCTCGGGTCGGGGCGAGGACGAGGGCGCGCGGGATCGCGGGGCCGCGGCGTGTCTTGTCGATCGGCTCTGCGTTGAGGAGGTGGATGATCGGGAGGGCGAACGCGGCGGTCTTGCCGGTGCCGGTCTGGGCGCACCCGAGGATGTCGCGCCCGGCGAGCGCGGGGACAATCGTCCGCTCCTGGATCGGCGTCGGGGTGGTGTAACCTTCACGCAACAGGGCGGCGAGGATGGGCTTCGCCAGGCCGAGCGCCGCGAAACCGTCGGACGTAGCCGGGGCTTGTTTGGCGGGGGCCGGCTGGGCCGATGTCGTCGGGTCGGAGACGGGAGCGTCTCGGCGAGTGACATTGGTTGTGATTCGGGCGGGGGCGTCGGGGACAAGGGCGGCGCCGGGGTTCTGGGGCTTCGTCAAGGGGATAGGTCTCCGTCGAGCCGAGGGCGCAGTGCGACCGCGGTCGAGCAATAAGAAAGGAAGTCGGCCTGATCGGGGAGTCCCGAGTCAAGGGCGGACGCCTGGGAAATGGAGCGTCGGGGCAACGTAGCGATCCGACGCCGCCAGCAGATTCCCAGATCGATCCGGCCGCGGTCCTCGAACGGACCCGGGCGAAGCGGCGCTGAGGCCACCGGCAGGTTCAGCGGACAGTATAGCACGCCGGGCGTGTCGAGGCTCAGCTGCTTCGAACGAAGCGGATTTCCATGACTTTGAACTCGCCGCCGTCGGGAGTGAGGTAGAAAGACTCAATCAGATGCTCGTCGTCGCTGAGGAGGGTGAAGACCGAGCGTTTGGTCATGGGGGCGCCGGTTTCGGGATGGATGAAGGCGCTGTGCATGGTCCAGCGGCGATTCGAGGGGTCGTATTCTCCGGTCTCGGTCTGCATCATGGTCGAGGCGGTGTCGATCCAGAAGCCCTCGTACCTGCCGGTCGTTGTGTTGAAGCCCCAGTAGCCCCGACCCTCGAAAATAGAGAATGGCGCGTTCGGGTCGCTGTCGCCGGTGTAAGTCTGTTTAAGGAAGGTTCCGCCGAGATCCCACTCGTTGACCATGACGCCGGCCCAGACGCGAGGCTCGCCCGGACCCATCCAGAACTTTACCTCGGCGGTGAACTCGCCTGCAAAAGGTGAGAGCGCGCGGTGATGGTCGGTGACGGCGTTCGATTCGTCCGGCATTGTGTCCTCCCCGGGCGCAAGCCCGTCGAGGGAAGGATACCAGGGCGAGCCGGGGGAGCGGGATTCAGGCAGCGTCGTCTGGGTCGAGCCAGGTCGTGCGGAGGCAGGCGCCGAAGGCGCGCTCGAAGAGCGGGGACTTTCGCTCGGCGCCCCAGATGTCAACGGCGGATTCGCTGGGCGCGAGGACGCGCAGGGAAAATCCGTCCGGATCTCTTCGCAGGATCGCGTCGCCGACGCTCTGTGTGTG
>CAZTEE010000218.1:0-2949 GCA_964611775.1 uncultured Phycisphaeraceae bacterium
ACACCACCGGGTACGCCGTCCCTTCGTTCGTCATCGACGCGCCGGGCGGCGGCGGCAAAATCCCCCTCATGCCCGAGTACATGGTCGGTCGCGACGGCGACTACGTCGTCCTCCGCAACTTCGAAGGCAACACCTACCGCTACCACGACCCGGTCGGACGCTGACCACGCCATCGCGCCTCGAAGGGATTCAACGCAGATAGGCAGAGGACGCAGAGGAGAAATAGGTGAAAAAGCCTGACTTTCTGTCCGCCGGTGCGCCCGCCGAGCCGCTGCGCATCGGCCTCGTGTACGACCTGCGCGAGGACTACCTCGCGCTCGGATGGGACGCCGAGGCCGCCGCGGAGTTCGATCGGCCCGACACCATCGACGCGATCGAAACTTCGCTCCGTCGGCTCGGGCACGATGTCGATCGTGTCGGCCGGTCCGGGGCGCTGGTGGATCGGCTGAGCCGGGGCGACCGCTGGGATCTTGTATTCAACATCGCTGAGGGCGTCGCGGGCGTCGGGCGGGAGTCGCTCGTGCCCGCTTTGCTCGACCACTACGGGATCGCCTGCACTTTCGCCGACCCTCTGGCTTGCGCCGTCACGCTCGACAAGCCGACGGCCAAGCGTGTGCTGCGCGACATGGGTCTGCCGACCCCGGACTTCGCGGTTGTAACTTCGGCGGCTGATGCAGCGGCGGTTCGGCTCGAGCCGCCGATGTTCGTCAAACCCGCCCGCGAGGGTTCGAGCAAGGGCGTCTCGGATGAATCCCTCGTCCGCGACAGGTCCGCCCTGCCCGGCGTGTGCGCCCGATTGATCGAGCGGTTCAACCAGCCCGCACTCGTCGAGGAGTTTCTGCCCGGGCGCGAGGTGACCGTCGGCATCGTCGGGACCGGCGACTCGGCCCGCGCGATCGCCGCCCTCAACGTCGGATTCCGCGAGCCCGCGCCCGGTGCTATCTACGGCTACGACGCCAAAGAACGTTGCGAAGAACTTATCGACTACACCCTCGACGCCACCGACGCCGGCCGAGCCGCGATGGACCTCGCCGAGCGCGCCTACCGCGCCCTCAACTGCCGCGACGCCGGGCGCGTCGATCTCAGGCAGGACGCCCGCGGCGAGTGGTCCGTCATCGAACTCAACCCCCTCCCCGGCCTGCACCCCGAGCACTCGGACCTCCCCATCCTCGCGTCGCTGGCCGGGTGGTCGTTCGATCGGCTGATCGGAGCGATCGTCGGCTCTGCCGCGACGCGGATCTTCGGCGAGACCATCCCCGCAAGGCGCTGACGTGCGACGCATTCTTATAATCCACGATGAACTCCCGCCGACCGCCCGCCCGGACGAACTAGACACGCTCGCGCAGGCGCGCGAGGTCGCCGATGCGCTCACAGCGATCGGCATGAGCGCTGACACGCTCGCGGTCGGGCTTGATCTCGGGCCGCTGCACCGTCGGCTCGCCGGGCGCGATCGGCCCGACGCGGTGTTCAATCTCGTCGAATCCGCCGGCGGGACAGGCGGGCTGATCCACCTCGCGCCGAGCGTTTCCGAAGCGGCTGGCGTCCCGCTCGTCGGCTGCCCCGCCGACGCCATCCGCCGGACCAACAATAAACTCATATCAAAGCGGGAACTGCGCGACGCGGGAATGCCCACGCCCGACTGGTGCGACAGCGACAACTTAACTGCACTCGACCCCGGCCTGGGGTGGATCATCAAGAGCGTGTCCGAGCACGCCTCGATCGGGCTTGACGCTGATTCGATCGTGCCGGCGCACGCGCCGCGCGGGACAGCCGAGTCGCTCCTGTCGCGCCAGCGTGATTCGATCGGGGGGGCCTGGTTCGCCGAGGAATACATCGACGGGCGCGAGTTCAACATCGCGCTGCTGGATCGCGGCGACGGAACCGCCGAGGTGCTCCCGCACGCGGAGATCGACTTCGCGTCGTTCGCCGTCGGCGCCGCGAGGGTTGTGGGCTACCGCGCCAAGTGGGACGAAACATCTTTCGAATATCACAACACGCCGCGCCGCTTCGACTTTGACGCGGGTGACGCGGCCCTGCTCGATCGGCTCTCGGCGATCGCGCTCGAGTGCTGGTCGCTGTTCGGGCTGCGCGGGTGGGCGCGTGTGGATTTCCGCGTCGACGACGCGGGTCGCCCATGGGTGCTGGAAGTCAACGCGAACCCGTGTCTGTCCCCGGACGCCGGGTTCCTGGCGGCGGCCGGCCGGGCCGGGCGCTCGCTTGATAATATTATTTTGCGGCTGCTGGCCGCCGCCGGGTGCGCGCCGTGACCGTCGCGCCGCCGAACTTCCGCGCGGATACGCGCCCGGACGACGAGGCCGCGGTGCGGGCGATCGTCGCCGGGACGGGGTTCTTCCGCGACGACGAGATCGAGATCGCGGCGGAACTCGTCCGCGACCGGATCGAGCGCGGCGCAGCTAGCGGTTATGAATTTATCTTCGCTGACACGCCCGGCGGGACAGTCGGCTACGCGTGTTTCGGCCTGATCGGGTGCACGATCGGGAGTTACGACCTGTACTGGATCGCTGTCGCTCCCGATGCGCAAGGCGCGGGGCTGGGACGGCGGCTGCTCGGGGAAGTCGAGCGGCGTGTCTCGGCCGTCGGCGGTCGGCATCTGTATGCGGAGACCTCGGGCACGCAGCGGTACGAGCCGACGCGGCGGTTCTACACCTCGGCCGGTTTCACCGCCGCGGCGGAACTGCCGGATTTCTATGCGCCGGGGGATAGCAAGGTTATATACCGCAAAGCGATCCAGGCATGATCCTCCGGCGCGACGATACATCATATATTTATATATAATCAGTGTGGCGACCTCTGTGCCCGCCCGGATCGAGTGCAGTAAATTATGCTGTCCACGGGCCGGCAGGGGCGCCCGCCCCACGTGATTAATCGAGACTGCCCCGGGATTTCTAATCCGGCAGGCTGGCCGCGGGCGCCGCCTTCCGCACCGTC
>CAZTEE010000219.1:0-2932 GCA_964611775.1 uncultured Phycisphaeraceae bacterium
TCGTAATATGCGACGCGGGGATGCACACGCTGATCCGGCCCGCGCTCTACGAGGCATTCCACTTCATCTGGCCCGCGCGTGTCGGCGCCGAGCATGTGCCCCCGAAGCGCGCGAAGGATCTTGACCTGCCGGGTCTGGCGCTGTGCGACGTGGTGGGCCCGATCTGCGAGAGCGCGGACTTCCTCGCCCTCGATCGGCGCCTGCCGCCCGTCGCACGCGGCGACCTCCTCGCCGTATTCACCGCCGGCGCCTACGGCTTCACCCTCGCGTCTCAGTACAACGGACACCCGCTGCCAGCGGAGGTTCTCGTCGCCGGCGCCGACGCGCGCATCGTCCGCACGCGCGAGACCGTCGCCGACCTCGTGGCACGCGAGTTGACGCCCGTTTCAGTGTGACAGGCGCCCGCAAGCGCGGTCTCAGCCCTTCGGGTATTCGTACACGCCGCGTCCGGACTTATCACCAAGCCGGCCCGCCGCGACCAGTTGCCGCAAGAGCGGGCACGGAGCGAAACGCTCCTCGCCGAGTTCGCGGTGCAGCACGTTCATAATGTGCTCGCACGTGTCCAGTCCGATGAAGTCCGCCAGACGCAGCGGGCCCATCGGGTGATTGCAGCCGAGCGTCATGATCCCGTCGATCGCCTCGGGCTCGGCGACGCCTTCCATCCACGCGCGAAACGCCTCATTTATCAGCGGCATCAGCACGCGATTGGAAACGAACCCCGCGCGGTCATTCGCCTTCAGCGGCGTCTTGCCCATCGCCTCCGCAAGCGCGACCGTCCGCGCAACCACATCATCGCTCGTCTGAATCCCCTTGATGACCTCGACGAGTTTCATAACCGGGACCGGGTTGAAGAAGTGCATCCCGACGACGCGCGCCGCCGCCGACCCCGCAGACGCCGCCAGCGCCGTGATGCTGATCGACGACGTGTTAGACGCCAGCACGACGCGCTCGTCGGTGAACATCCCGGAGAGTTTCGCGAAGAGTTCGCGCTTGACACCGAGATCCTCGACGATTGCCTCGACGATCCAGTCGGAGCCGGCGAGCGCATCGAGCGAGCCGGCGTAGGTAATCCGCGCGAGAGCCGCGTCCGCCTCGTCGCGCGTCATCCTCTGTTTCTCAACGGCGCGTCCGAGCAGTTTTCCGTGCAGCGATCGGCACTTGTCGAGCGCGCCGGCCGCCGCGTCGTAGACCACTGCATCGAACCCGGCGACCGCGGCGACCTGCGCGATCCCGCCGCCCATCTGCCCGGCGCCGACGACGCCGATCTTCTTCACTCCGTGTGACATTAGTGTGCTCCTGCTCGGACTGGACCGCGGGCACAGACACCGGGACTAAATGCCCATTAATCGCCGGTTTTCTGACGCACGCCGATCCGCATCACGCGAAGTGGGCGAAGGCGCGGTTGGCCTCGGCCATGCGGATGGTCTGGTCGCGGGTGGCCATGGCTTTGCCCTCGCCGCGGGCGGCGTTGTAAAGTTCGTCCGCGAGTCGGTTGGCCATCGGTCGGCCGCGCTCGCCGCGGGCCGAGGTCAGGATCCACCGGAACGCCAGCGACTGCTGACGCCGGCGGTTGACCTGCATGGGCACCTGATAGTTGGCGCCGCCGATCCGCTTGGAGCGGACCTCGACGGGCGGCTTGACGTTGTCGATCGCGCGGTGGAAGAGTTCGAGCGCGTCTTTCGGAGCCTCGGGGTTGGTCTCTTTCTTGAGCCGCCCGTCGATGACGTCCATCGCGTCGTAGACGACGCGGATCGCGGCGGTCTTCCTGCCGTCGGTCATCACGCAGTTGATGAACTTAGACAGTGTTTTGTCCCCGTACCGCGGGTCCGGGCGGAGTTGATCTTCGGATTTGGTGATTCGACCGGCCATGTCTGTTCCTTTCGGCTCATCCGTCGCGGCCCGCCGCGACATTGTTCACCCCCGACGCCGACCGAGCGAATCGAGGATTACTTGCCCTAATGAAGGCCCCGGGCGCCGGGCGTCAGGCCCCGGTCCCTGGATCCTGGTCCCTTGACTTACTTGCCTCTCTTGGCGCCGTACTTCGACCGTCCCTGCTTGCGTCCGTCGACGCCGAGGCAGTCGAGCGAGCCGCGGACGATGTGATAGCGGACACCCGGGAGGTCGCGGACTCGCCCGCCTCGGACGAGGACAATCGAGTGCTCCTGGAGGTTGTGCCCCTCGCCGCCGATGTACGCGGTGACTTCCTTGCCGTTGGACAGGCGTACGCGGGCGATCTTCCGCAAAGCGGAGTTCGGCTTCTTCGGCGTCATCGTCCTGACCTGCAAGCACACCCCGCGGCGTTGCGGCGAGCCGGCGAGGTCGCGCACCTTGGACTTCGCTTTGGGCGTTCTGCGCGGATTGCGTACGAGCTGATTAATCGTGGGCATCGGCTGTTCGTTCCCTGGATTCCACCCGGGCCGCCCCCCGGCGACCCGACCTGTCGAGCCGGGCAGTGTAGCGGATTCGGTAGACGAGGCAAGAGCGTCGCCAAGACGAGCCGGGCCATGCGACATCTCTTAGTCGATCGTGCCGCGGAGGCTGAGGTCGAAGTCGTTCATCGCGGCGATGTCCGCCGGGGTTTTCGCCGCGAGGCCGGTGAAGCGGGCGATCAGGGCCTCGGGGTTGTCGCTCGCCAGTGCGCCCAGCAGTCGGAACTTGTGCGCCAGGATGTCGTCCAGCGGCGCCGAGGTGTTCCGCGCGTGCCCCGCCGGGTACATCACCAGGCCCGAATCATAAGTTTTCCCCGCGGAATCTGTTACGACGACGCTGGTGGGGATGCCGTCGGGGTAGCGGCGGGCGTAGTCCGGCCCGCCGTGCCGGAACTCGATCTTCGCCATCAGGGAGCGCGTGAGCGGATCGACGATCGCCTCACGGGAATAGTCGGCGGGTTCGAGCATCAACTCCTTCCAGCCGACCACGGGCGAGACGCCCG
>CAZTEE010000220.1:0-2926 GCA_964611775.1 uncultured Phycisphaeraceae bacterium
GATGACCGCCGGGTTGCGTGGGTCGTCCTCGG
The DNA here is from genome assembly GCA_964611775.1 of uncultured Phycisphaeraceae bacterium. GTDB lineage: Bacteria > Planctomycetota > Phycisphaerae > Phycisphaerales > UBA1924 > J020. The sequence continues at coordinate 33 of CAZTEE010000220.1, forward strand.
GGATGCCGGCTTCGACCTTGCCGACGAGGTCGGCGCCGACGTCGGCGGCCTTGGTGTAGATCCCGCCTCCGACTCGCGCGAAGAGGGCCTGCGTCGAGGCGCCCATGCCGAAGGAGAGCATGACGGTTGTGAGGATGCGGAGATCCCCGCCGAGATCGATCGCGTTGAGGATGAAGAACCAGACGGAGACGTCGAGGAGAGCGAAGCCGACAACGACGAAGCCCATTACGGCGCCGGACCGGAAGGCGACGGTGAGGCCGTCGTTGAGGGATTCTTTGGCGGCGGCGGCGGTGCGGGCGGAGGCATTGGTAGCCATTTTCATCCCGAACCAGCCGCAAAGCCCGGACAAGAAGCCTGCGATTGGCACGCCTAGCATCGACAGCGCCGGCTGGAGATTCAGCACGAGGCTCATCACCGCTAGGACGGCGACGAGCGCGACAAAGACCATCGTGACGACCTTGTATTGCCGGGAGAGGTAGGCCATCGCGCCCTCGCGGACGGCTTGGGCGATTCGGATCATCTCGCTGTCGCCCTCGGACCGTGTCATAACGGACCGGGAGAACAGGAAAGCCATGACCAGCGCCGTGATGGCGCCGATCGGGCCGAGGAAGAACCACAGCGGTAAATCGCTCACAGCGGCGAACGTCAGCACGGGTGACGGGTCCACGGTCGTAGGCTCCTCAATCGTTTGCTTGGTAGACAGCGCGGCTCGCGGGTGCGGCCGGTCGTCTCGGGTCAATACGTGCGACGCCGACACGAACGGAGCGGTGGTCGGCGGAGATCAGATGCCGCCGGAGCGGCGGTCGACGGTTGCTCGGATCAGATCGGGATAGTCTCGCGGCGGCGGAAACTCTTGCGCGCGCTGCGACGTTTGCGCTCCGAGGGTTTCTCGTAATACTGCTTGCGTTTTACGTCTTTGTTGAGGCCTTCTTTTTCGCAGAGTTTCTTGAATCGGCGCATCATCTGCTCGACCGATTCTCCGCCGCGCGACTTGATTCGGATCGCCATGTGGTTCCTGCTGCCTCGTGTGAGTTCTGTGAGGTGTTCGGGATGCGAGCCGACCCGCCCGGGCCGGGATTATAAAGATCAGACGAGCGAGCCGCGCTCGAGCGAGGCTCGGTGTTAGCCGACCGCACGTGCGGTACGGGCGGGTTTAGTCGGGACCGATCGCCCCCGTCGGGCTCCGGGCCACTCTGGCCGGCGGCTCGACGAAGGGGGAGTATGGCGAAGCCCCCGGGCTTTGGCAAGCCGGGCGTATCGCGGGACATCCGGCGCCGGGCCGCCTAACAATCCCCGTCATGCCCCTCCCGCGCCGGATCATCGTGGACGCCTACAACGTGCTGCACGTGACGGGTGTGCTCGACCCAGACCACGCCGGGCCCGATCTGGAGCAACTCGCCGAATTGATCGCTGCGAGCCGGTGGGCAGGAGTCCTGGCGACGCTCGCCTGTGACGGCCCGGGGAGGGACACGGGCAGATTTCAACCGCCGACCGGCATTTCTGTCGTCTACGCCGGGCAGGGACGGGACGCAGACTCGCTAATCGAGGGGATGATCGGGCGGGACTCGGCGCCGAGATCGCTGCGGGTCGTGAGTTCCGACCGCCGGATTCAGCGGGCGGCCCGCCGCCGACGTGCGGGGTGGATGAGCAGCGAGGACTTCCTGCAAGGATTGAATCACGACGCCAAACGCTCCGTATCCCGAGTCATCGGCGCTGCGGGCAGCCCGGCGGTACCGCTGCCGGAAGCCGCCGTCGCACGATGGCTTGAACGATTCGGCGTCGGGGATGGGCATCCGCTGCGTCGATTTCAGGCCGCGGCGGGGCGGGATGAGGCACTCGGCAGCGGCGGGGGTGGGCACATCCGGAACGCCGAGGCTGTCGGCGGGCGGGCGCGACGCTCAGAGGTCGCTTCGACCGACGCCGATCCTGTTCTCAGGCAGGCGTTCGAGGAATGGCGCGATCGGCTTCATCCGGACGATCTGGATATGCGCCGATGGATATCAGGGGTCGAACCAGCGCGACGCTCCGACGAGCCGCCCGAATCGCGGCGGTGATCTGCGCCGCAGCCGTTTCGGTCGGGTGTGCACCTACGCTCGCGGTGCAGGGTGATTCGAGGACGCTCGCGGCTTTCTCCGGCGCGACACTCTGGGCGAAAATGCCCGGACACATCGACGTAGCAACAGCGGCGGCGGCGGGAGAGGTCGCTCTCGTCGAGCGCGGCTACGTCATCGCCCGGCGAGAAGGCACGTCCGGCAGAGCGGTCGTCATCGGCAAGACCCCGGCGGCGGGCTGGCGAAGGCATGTCGATCGCACCGCGGAGGTCCGCGCGTCTCAACGCCGGGGCGGCGTCCGTGTCGAGGTCTCGATCTCCCCGGTCCCGAGTCAAGCGGAATCCCGCGCGATTTTTGACGGGATGTTAGCGCTAATGGGTATATAACGCGCGACGATTGAATATGTTATGAATCCGCCGCGTCCGCGATGGCGCGCAACGTGTTCCATGTGCTGTCGATGTGTTCGGCGCGGGTTCTGACGCCGCCGATCGCGGCTCGGATGACGAAACAGGACTCGCTCGGGCGGTTGGGGGCGGGGATGCGCGTGTGTGTGAAAAACGCCTCGCCGGTGGCGTTTACTTGTTCGAGAAGACGCTCGGTCGCGGCGTCGCCGGATCTCAGCCGAAAGCACACGAGCGCGAGCGAGCGCGGCGTCACGATCTCGAATCTTTCATCAGCGCGCACGAGCGATTCGAACCGCTCGGCGAGCAAGATCGACCGACGGATGTGCTCGCGCAGCCCCTCGGCGCCGAAGTGCCGCAAAACGAACCATAGCTTGAGTGCGCGAAAGCGACGCCCGAGCGGGATCTGCCAGTCGCGGTAATCGATCACCGCTCCGCTCTC
>CAZTEE010000221.1:0-2923 GCA_964611775.1 uncultured Phycisphaeraceae bacterium
GCCGGCCCCCGAGCCGGGCCGGCTCAGTCGCGCCAGGCGCGGGAGACGACGCCGTCTTTGAGTTCGACGTAGACGGTGCGGACTTCTTCGGATCGGCTCCGGCTCGAGACGACGAACGCCGAACCTCGCGTGGTCGTAAGTTTACGCCTGACCCATTTCCAGATTTCGATTTCACCGCCGTCGCCGGCGACGATGGCGCGATCCGTCGGCTCGCCCAGGACCGCGAGGATCCAAGACTCGGTCGTGACGCCAGGCTCTACCTCGGCCAGTGTGCGGTCGCCGATGTTCGGCCCGTCGAACTCGCTGATCGAGCCGCTCGATATGCAACCGCCCAGCGCGAGAGTCATCGCCAACGTCGCGGGGAGCAGCAACACATATTTCTTCATGCCGGGGCCTCCGTGCGGGGTGATGGTCGGGGCGCATTCTACCCCGCGCGGCCGGCGACCATCTCAAACGCCCGGCTCAGGGCTGGGCTTCGCGCCATGTGCGCGTCACCACGCCGTCGGCGAACTCGACGAACACCCGCTGCTGCATGACCGTGCTCTTGGAACCGTCGAAGACGACGAGCACCTCGGTCTTAGCCCGGCGTGTCTTCGTGAATTCCCAGATCCAGACCTCGCGCCCATCGCCGGGGAGTGTGCGGATGTCGGTCGGCTCGCCGAGGACGGCCCGGACCCACGCGGCGTCGGTGACGCCCGGCTCGATCATCGAAAGAGACTGCGCGCCGACGTACCTGCCTTTGGTCTTGACGTGCCTCGAGCCGCTCACCAGGCAACCCGGGACCGCCGCGACCAGAGTCAACGCCAGTCCCGCGGCGAGCAGGCGGCGCGCAACGCGTGAGTTTCGTGGGTTCACAAATTCTCCTTCATGGATAGTCGGGGCGGATCGAGTCGGGTCGGAACCATAACCCGGGCTACCGGGGTCAGGATCGGCGTCGGGCGCACCGGGTGATTCCGAATCGGGGTCGCGGCGTTTCAGCCGCCGTCGGAAAGCGCGGCCTGGCGCAGGATCGCGTCGAGCCTGCGCGAGCGGTAGTCGCTGCTCGACCAGATCGTCACGCGAGCGGGCGCCGGGGCCTCTGGACGAGCCCTCGCCGGGGTCCACGTCGCGCGGCTGTCGCGCTGGTTGTCGGCGCCGAGGTATCGGCTCGGCGCGAGCAGGCTCACATAGTTCGGGCTTGGCGCGGCCGCAGCGGGGGTGGCGAGCATCAGCGGCGGCGGGCCGATGAAGAACTCCGCGCTCGCCGGGATCAGCGGCAGCAGCCCGTCCTCCGTCTGTAGATACTCCGACTTCGGGAACATCGCCCACACTGCGCCGTGAACACGGATGAACCTGTCCGGGTAAAGCGGGGATTCGTAGACACGCTCGAAACCGGTCGCCCAGCCGTGGTCCGGCTCGAGACGGATCAGGCTCGTACGCAGCGGCGAAACGTCCGCCACGTTCTCGTCCACCGGCGTCAGCGGGGTCATCTGTGCGGGCGCAGACGCCGACAGCGCCAGCAAACCGGTGATGGCGAGATAGCAAGTTCGACGGCTGATCCCGGGCATATCCTCCCATCCTATCGGCGATCCGGCCCGGCGCGATGCCCGCGACGGCGGATTCGCCCGCAGCCGGCGCGATCCCCGGTCAGCGGAGAACGATCCGGAAGTCGAGCGCGAAGGTCGCGTCCGCGCCGTCACGCTCGCGGATCTCGCCCAGCCGATCGCCCTTGGCGCGCCACTGGTAAAGGGCGTCGAGCACCGGCCCGTCCACGTTCTTATCCCCGCTGGCTTCGAGCATCTCGGCGGTGACGACTTCGCCGCGAACATTGAACGTGAGCCGCACCAACGGGTTGCGCGGCGAGGACGTCAGCCTGGTCACCGCGGTGAACTTCGGCGCGACGGTGTCGATCGTCACGCCCGGCATCGCTACCGGTCGGCCCGGGCGGATCTCCGTCGGCTTTGACCGGGCGGTCGGGTCGGACTCGCTCGGCCCGCCCGAAGGCTCCTGCCGGGCGGGATTCGTCGGCTCGGGCGCCGGCTGGACCGCCGGCTCCGCGGGGGCAGGCTCGGTCGCGGCCGCCGCTTCTAGCCGATCGAGCAGCGCGTCCACCGCTTCGAGCCGATCGGAAGGCGCCGGGAGATCACCCCGCGCCTCGAACAGCCGCATCGGAATCGGCTGAACAGGGAGAACGACCTGTTCCGGCGCCGACTCCGCGGGCACGCCTCGCGCCTGTGCAGGCTGGTCGGTCGTCGCCTCGCGCGCCTCGTGGTCGCTCGGATCCTCGAACCCGATCCAGTTGATCGTCGTCGCCGTCGATCGGTCCACGCCCGGCGTGATCGCGTCCGGGTCGTTCGGCTCGGGCCGGTCAATGTTGGAATCGCCCCCGTCCGCGCCCACCCCGAACAGGTCGAACGCCACCCCCGCGCCGAGGTGCGCCGCCACACTCAAGGCAAGCCCCGCAGCGAGCGTCCATCTTTCGTGTCCCGGTCGGCTCATGGCAATCCCGCGCTGGTCACGCAGCGTATTCTTCGTAGCACCCGGCTCGCGGGGCCGCCCCGGGCGGAAAAAATCCTCGAAAGTCGCCCCCCGGGCCGAATACCCAAGCCCTCTCGCCGGTTTCACTCTCCGAAGACTTTACGCACGAACCCCCCCCGAGTCGCCGTCGGCCACCCGGGCGACAAATCCTCACAAGGAATCCGACCATGCGTCCACGTAAATTGTTCCTCGCCGCCGCCGCCGTGGTCCCGGCGTTAGCGCTGCTGACATCGCCCGCCCCGGCCCAGGACGAGCCGACCCTGAAGATCGGCGACGCCGCCCCCGCCCTTTCGGGCAAGGTCAACTGGCTCAAGGGCGAGCCTGTGAATCAATATAAGACGGGCCAGACCTACATCATCGACTTCTGGGCGACGTGGTGCGGCCCGTGCATCGCCGCCATGCCCCA
>CAZTEE010000222.1:0-776 GCA_964611775.1 uncultured Phycisphaeraceae bacterium
CACGGGCTGTTCTGGTGGCAGTTCGATATAAGTTATATCCTGATCCGCGCGATGGAGTCCGTCGGCCTGGCGCGCGACGTCCGCACGCCGAAGCCCGAGCACATCATCCGGAAACTCCGCGCGCAAAATTCCTGACCCGAGCGGCGCCCGGTTCCGGCGTCTCTGGGTGGCACGGCCCGGGGTCATGCACAAGGTAGGATCCCTCTCATGCACGTCGTCGGGCACGGGATCGATCTGGTCGAGGTCGCGCGGATCGCGGGCATGGTCGACCGTCACGGCGAGCGCTTTCTAGAACGTGTCTTCACCCCCGGCGAGCGGGCATACGCCGAGCAGTCGGTCAAACGCGGCGCCGAGCATCTCGCCGCGCGGTTCGCCGCGAAGGAGGCCGTGCTCAAGGCGATCGGGACCGGCTGGCGCAGCGGGATCGCGTGGACGGACGTCGAGGTCGTCCGCGAGCCGTCTGGCGCGCCTGGGGTGCGAGTCGCCGGGGTCGCGGCGGAGTTCGCCGCGGCGCTCGGAGTGACGCGGTGGATGCTATCGCTCACGCACGCCGGGGGCTTCGCAGCGGCGTCGGCGATAGCGCTCGTGGAAGGCGCCGGAGCGGTGGCGGTGAGCCGCCCGGCCGGCCCGATTGGCTAATCTTCCCCCGAGGGTCGATAATCCTTCACGATGGCCAAGCGAGGCCCGACACTCTTCGAGCTCATGGGAGACGGGAATCGGCTGCGCGCCTCGGGCGCGACGCCGGGCGATCGTCAACCGGCGTCGGCGTCGGCGTC
>CAZTEE010000222.1:786-2903 GCA_964611775.1 uncultured Phycisphaeraceae bacterium
CTCTTCGTCGCGGGCGCCGGGGTGATCGCGGGCCTGGTGCTGGCGTATTCGATCGGGTTCACCGCCGGTCAGAAAAAGCGGGACCGCCTCGACGCCCAACGGCTGGCGGCACAGACGACACGCCAAGCCGAGAACCTCCCCACACGCGATCCACTGCTCGCCCCGACCAAATCCCCGACCAACTCGCCGACCGGCGCCGCGACACCCGATCGCCCGCGGTCCGGCCCGGCGAATCAGCCGACCCGAGCCTCCGACACAGCGGCTCCTGCGTCCACCCGGCCCGGCGGCGACCCCCGCGAGCCGGGGCTGAACTATTTCATAGTCGCGTACGATCGGCAGGCCGAGGCCGAGCGAGCAGCGGAGTTCCTGAGGTCCAGCGGCGTTGCCGCCGCCGCCGTCCCTGCCGACACGTCGCCGGATCGCTACTATGTCGTCTCGCTGCGGGGTTTCCCCGCGTCCGAGGTCGGGTCGTCTGGATACACCGAGCACCGGTCGCTGCTGATGCGGCTGGGCCGAGTGTGGAAGCGCGACCACCGCGGGACGGACGACTTCAGCAGCGTCTGGGCGCAGAAACATCAGCCACGCCCCGTTGACGGCGGGCGTGCGTCGGTTCCGAATCCTTAGCCCGGTGTCATCGGGCGTATTCTGAAAGGGAGTCCGCGGTGAGCCTTGACCCGAGCCTGAAAGTGACATCCGGCGCGCTCGCGATGCAGCGCAGCGTCCTCACACGCGCCGAGCGAATTAAGAAACTCTCAGCCGACAAGGGATACGACCCCAAGTCCAAGCCCGCGCTGGGCCTGCCCAAGACTCGCGTGGTACGGATCAAAGCGGGCTGACCCCTCGTGCGCGCGGCCGGCCGCGCTCGCCGAACCGATCCCGCACGACTGATGGACCACGCAGATCTGATCTCGTCGCGCGCTCGCACGATCGACGTGTCGGGCATACGCCGTGTGTTTGAACTCGGCGCATCGCTGAAGGATCCGATCAATCTTTCGATCGGCCAGCCGGACTTCCCCGTCCCAGAGCCGATTCGCCGGGCCGCCAAGGACGCGATCGACAGCGGTAAGAACGGCTACACCCTCACCACCGGCATCCCCGAACTCCGCTCTAAGATCACCACTCACCTCGAGCGCGATCTCGGCTGGGCGGGCTTCGCCGACGGATCGACCGCGGCGCTCGTCACCTCGGGCACCTCCGGTGCGCTGCTGCTGGCGGCGCTGGCGCTGCTCGACCCGGGCGATGAGTTCGTCATCCCGGACCCGTACTTCGTCCTCTACCCGAACCTCGCCAAGATCGCGGGCGCCGGCCGGGCCGTCCTCTGCGACACCTACCCCGATTTCCGCATGACGGCCGATCGCGTCGAGCCGCTGCTGACGAGCCGGACCAAGTTCGTGCTGATGGTCTCGCCCGCGAACCCGACCGGGGTCGTGCTCACCGGCGCCGAGTGCCGGGACATCCTCGACCTTTGCCGATCTCGAGGCGTGCTGCTCGTCGCGGACGAGATCTACGACGAGTTCATCTTCGACGACGCCCGCGAACCCTCGCCGACGGACCCGTCGCGACGGATCGCGCCCTCACCGGCGCGATACCCCGGCGCCGAGCGCGACGTTCTTGTGATCCGGGGCTTCGGAAAAACCTACGGGTGCACGGGCTGGCGCCTCGGGTACGCCGCAGGACCCGCGCCTGTCGTACATGCGATGACCCGGCTTCAGCAGTACTCGTTCGTCTGCGCGCCGTCGATCGCGCAGTGGGGCGCGCTCGAAGCCTTCGACTGCGACATGAGCGGCACGATCGCCGCTTACGCCCGCCGGCGCGACATGGTGATGCGTGCGCTCGCGGGCGTGACGGAAGTCCCCGAGCCGGGCGGCTCGTTCTTCGCGTTCGTGAAGATCCCCGAACGCCTCGGGATGACCGGCGGCGAGTTCGCCGAGGCCTGCATCGAACGCAATGTGCTCGTGATCCCGGGCTCCGCATTCAGCACGCGCGACACGCACTTCCGCATAAGTCACGCGGTCGCGGAGGACCGCCTGGCGCGCGGCCTGGACACGCTCGCAGACCTGCTCAGCGGGTGATCATCGGATCCGATCCTGCGCAACATAGTATAAGAACCGTGCCCC
>CAZTEE010000223.1:0-2884 GCA_964611775.1 uncultured Phycisphaeraceae bacterium
CAATGAATATCTGTCCTTCTTTCTTGCTGGCAGCCACCCCCGCCAACAGGTCCGGAGTCGGCACAAGTTCCAGCACCAGCCGCTCCCCCGTCCTCTGAAGTTTCCGCTGAGCCGCCGGCCCGCCATCCGCCGCCGGAATCGGCCGGTAGTCCGCCACCGCCGCGGCCATCACCAGAACATCGCACGACCCCACATGCGCATACAGCAACCCCTCGAGGTCGGCCGTTGTTTGGAACCGATGGGTCCGAACCTGCGTATGAGCGCAGGCAAGGGCGGTGGGCCCGAGCAACAGGGTGGCCTGCCAACCCGATCCAGCCGCCGCGTCGGCCAGCGCCACGCCCAATCGACCCGAAGACCGGTTCGCCAGGTAACGCACGGCGTCAATCGGTTCATGCGTCGGACCAGCCGTGATGAGCAGCCGGCGGACTCCCGTCGTCGCCTCGATCGAACCCATACCCAAGGAACTGCGTGGCTCTGATGACGACATCGCCGCGAAATCACACTCCCTGTCATATGCCGAGGGAACAGACGCCTCACTTCTCCCCCAGGACGCCATTCCCGAACCGCATTCGTTTGATCACGCCCCGCACCACCAGCATAATGCCTTTCGTCGCTGAAGCGCCCGCGTCGGGGGCTGGCGCGGCGACCGATCGGAAAGAACTCAAAATGGCGCCCGCATGATCGCCGCCGGCTCGACGCGGACACGGTGCGTCCGTCTTCGGCATCATCGACAGCAGCAGCAATCCCTCGAAAAGAGATCCACATGGCCCGATCGCGTAAGAAACTCGGCGACATCCTCGTGAAGATGGGCGTCGCCACCCAGGACGACATCGAGAAGGCCGCCAAAATCGCCCAGGGCGCCGGAAAGCGCATCGGCGAAGCGCTCGTCGAAGCCGGCTTCGTCAAGGAAGAACACATCGCCGCAGCCCTCGCCGCCCAGTTCGGTCTCGATTTCGTCGACCTCAACGATCAGAAGATCGCCTCCGCCGTCGACGCCAAACTCGTCCCCGAAGAACTCATCCGCAAGCACCTCATCCTCCCCCTCTCCAAGTCCAACGGTCGACTCCAGCTCGTCGTCCATGATCCCATGAACCTCGAACTCCTCGACATGCTCCGCTTCCGCCTCAACATGGAGGTCGATCCGAAGATCGCCGCGCGCGGACAGATCAAAAGCTTCATCGACAACCGCCTCGGCGGCGATCAGCCCACCCGGATGGTCGAAGCCGGCGAATCACTCGTCAGCGAATCCATCGACCGAACCATCGACCGCTCCGTCGATCGCTCGATGGATAAGTCCATCGACGTCTCCGGCGAATCCGCCCCCATCGTCAAACTCTGCAATCGAATGCTCATCGAAGCCGTCAAAATGCGCGCGTCCGACGTTCATGTCGAACCCATGAACAACCGCGTCCGCCTCCGCTACCGCATCGACGGCGTCTGCATCGAACGCGACAACCTCCCCAAACGCATGCAAAATGCCGTCCTCGCACGCCTCAAACTCATGGCCGGCATCAACATCTCCGAACGCCGAGTCCCACAGGACGGACGCATCAAACTCCCCGTCGATGACTCCGTCGTCGACTTCCGCGTCTCTGCATGCCCCGCCTACCACGGCGAATCAATCGTCCTCCGTATCCTCCGCCCCGAAGCCGTCCGAATCGGACTCGAAAACCTCGGCTTCGAACCCGACAACCTCGAACTCTTCAACCGCATCATCCGAAGGCCCAACGGCATCTTCCTCGTCACCGGACCAACCGGCTCAGGCAAAACCACAACCCTCTACTCCGCGCTCGACATCCTCAACAGACCCGACAAAAAAATCATCACCGCCGAAGACCCCGTCGAATACGCCTTCCCCGGCATCAACCAGTGCCAGGTCCGCGAGAGCATCGGACTCTCCTTCGCAACCATCCTCCGATCAATGCTCCGCCAGGCCCCGAACGTCATCCTCGTCGGCGAAATCCGCGATAAGGAAGTCGCTGAAGTCGCCATCCAGGCCGCACTCACCGGCCACCTCGTCTTCTCAACACTCCATACCAACGACGCACCCTCCGCAATCACCCGACTCGTCGACATGGGCATCAAGCCTTTCCTCGTCGCCTCATCCATCCAGGCAATCATGGCCCAGCGACTCATCCGAGTCCTCTGCCCACACTGCAAGCAGCCAGACCCCAGCCCCGATCCCAAGTTCCTCCGCCTCTGCGGCATCTCACGCGAAGAAATCCAGGGGCGCGACGTCATGAAGCCCGTCGGCTGCGATAAATGCAATGGCGCCGGCTATCGAGGACGCAAAGCAATCTTCGAACTCCTCGTCATGAACGCTCAAATTCGCGACCTCGCCTTCGCCGAAGCCCCAGTCTCCAAAATCAGACAAGCCGCCCTCGCCAACGGCATGCGACCACTCCTCTACGACGGCAAACTCAAAATCCTCAAGGGCGACACCAGCCCCGCCGAAATCGCCCGAATCGTTCAGATCGAAGGCATCGGCGATGACTCAAACGACGAGCGATGATCACCACCCAACCTCACCATCAACCCAAAACACCACCTGCCGCAGCAGAAAACTCTGACGCCCCAAATCGCCGGCGTCCTCGGAGCAACCCCCAATGTCCACAATGCAGATCGACCGGCTCCTCGACACCGTCGTCAAAACCGGCGCCAGCGACCTTCACCTCACCGTCGGACGCCCCCCCACACTCCGACTCCACGGCGAACTCCGAAACCTGCAGACCAAAGTCATCGACGCCGACGACATGGTCGCCCTCATGAAAGCCATCACCCCGGAACGCTCCCAGCAGGAACTCCAGGAGGTCGGCGGCTGCGACTTCGGCTTCGCCTATGGCGATAAGGCCCGCTTCCGCGTTTCAGTCTTCCGCCAGCGCGG
>CAZTEE010000224.1:0-2857 GCA_964611775.1 uncultured Phycisphaeraceae bacterium
GACGAGGTCGACGCCATACGCCTGATCCACCCGACCAGCGGCGAGACGCTCGCCGACGAGTCCCGCGCCTTTATCTTCCCCGCGGTGCATTATGTCATCGGCGAGGAATCGATCGCCGCTGCGATCGTGTCGATCCGCACGGAACTCCAAGAAAGATTGCTCCAACTCCGCCACGAGGGGAAACTGCTGGAAGCGCAGCGGCTCGCGGCGCGCACGCAGTACGACCTCGAGATGATCCAGGAGATCGGCTACTGCCAGGGCGTCGAGAACTACTCGCGCCACCTCGACGGGCGCGCCCCCGGCGAGAAGCCGTACACACTGCTCGATTACTTTTTCCGCAACCCCGCGGGCGGCCCGCCGACACGCGAGTGGACCTGCATCATCGACGAGAGCCACGTCACCATCCCGCAGGTCCGCGCGATGTTCAACGGCGACCAGGCCCGCAAACGCGTCCTCGTCGAGCACGGCTTCCGCCTGCCCAGCGCGCTCGACAACCGCCCGCTCCGCTTCGAAGAGTTCGAATCTTCGATCCCACAGGTGTTATATGTCAGCGCCACTCCCGGCCCGTACGAACTCGAACAAGCCGCGGGCGAGGTCGCCGAGCAGATCATCCGCCCGACCGGTCTGATCGATCCCGCGATCGAGATCCTGCCGGCGCGGACGCAGGTGCCCGACCTCATAGAGCGCTGCAAGGAGTGCGCCGCTGCGGGCGACCGCGCCCTCGTCACCGCGCTGACCAAGAAACTCTGCGAGCAACTCACACGCTATCTCGACGAACATGGCCTGCGCGTGCGCTATCTGCACAGCGAGGTCGAGACGCTCGATCGGCTGGAAATCCTGCGCGATCTCCGTGCGGGCGAGTTCGACGTGCTCGTCGGCGTGAACCTGCTGCGCGAGGGGCTTGACCTGCCCGAGGTCGCGCTCGTGGCGATCCTCGACGCCGACAAGGAGGGCTTCCTGCGAAGCCCGACGAGCCTGATCCAGACTATGGGCCGGGCGGCGCGGCACCTCCACGGCCGAGTAGTCATGTACGCCGATCGCGTCACCCCGTCCATGCAGCGGGCTATCGACGAAACGGAGCGTCGCAGGGAGACGCAGATCGAATATAATAAACATAACAACATCACCCCGACCCAGATCAACAAGGCGATCCGCCGCGGCATCGAGACCGAACTCGCGGCCCGGCGCCGGGCCCGCGACGCGGTCGCGTCCACGGAGCCCGAGTTCGAGATCGCCGAGATGCAACGTCTGCTCGAGACGGAGATGCTCGAAGCCGCGGATCGGCTCGAGTTCGAAGCCGCGGCCAGGCTGCGCGACCAGATCGGCATGCTCAAGGCGGGAAAAGTTGGAAAAGCCGGCGCGGTCCGGCGTTCCGACCTCGATTCTCCCGCCGCGGGCAAACGCGCCGTAGCCCCCGGCGCCCCGGGATCGCGCCCGAGACGTACGAAGAAACACCGTAATAAAGGCTGAAACCTCCGACTCGCTTCGTCCGGTAACTACCGGACATCCCCGGCACGATGGATTAGTCCGACACCAGATCAAGCCGTCTCCCCCGACGGACGAATATGGACCGGGAAGAGTCCACTTCCACGGGACGCCGACCGACATGCCCCCACAGTCCAAGGCAGAACAACTCGAAACACAAGATCTCGCAACGCTAATCAACGAGGCGTGCGCGCGCAATACCGTTATAGAACTGCACCGGCGGGAGAACCACGACCTCATCCCCGCAGCCAGGGGCCGGATGATGGTCGCGCGCCAGGACACGATCTTCGTCGCCGAGCCGCAGATCATCGGCAGGGACAATCGGCTGCACGTCGGTCAGCGCGTCGACGCGTTCTTCGCGTGTTCGGGCGTGATCCTTCAGTTCGAGACAGAGATACTCTCCACCGACGAGACGGTCCGGCTGAACAACCAGAAACGCGTCCGCGCATACATGCTCAGCGCCCCGAAGCGGGTCACGCCCGGACAGCGTCGCGGGTTCTTCCGCACACTCGTTCTAAGCGAGGCGAACATCGGCGCGACACTCAGGCATGTGCCGCGGATCGACCCGATCCAGTGCTCGATCGTCACGCCCGCGTTCGTAGGCACGGTTGTAGACGCCTCGCCGCTGGGCTTCGGGATCAACATTCCTAACGTATCTCCGTCGCGGCTGAAGGTGTACGACAACTATTTTCTGACGTTTTCCATCCCGGGCACGATGGACAAGATCACCACGCTGGCGGAACTGCGCCAGTCGCGCGAGATCCCCGAGATCAACGCGACACGGGTGGGGCTGATGATGGTCCCCTGGCCGAGCCGGCGGGAGCACACGCTCTCGATCCAGCCGCTGCTGCGCTGGCTCAACGAGATCCAGCGCCGCACGCGCCGGGTGGCGTAGGCCGGCGTATCTCTACTTAAGAAGCCCATCCCCCCGATCCGGCCCGCCCCGGGCCCGGTCTATTTCGACGCGAACGGCGAACTCCGCTTCGGTACCATGCGCGCATGAAAGCCGTGCTGTTCGCCGTGCTCGCCGGGCTCGCGTGGGGTGTCGGCGAGATATTCACCAAGTCCGTGCTGCACTCGAAGCAGGTCGGCCCGATCACCGCCGTCGCAGTGCGGTCGCTGGTCGCGCTGCCCGTACTGTGGATCGCGGCGTGGGTCGTCCTCACGCGCACAAAATCTGAACCCGCGAACTGGCTCCACGCCGACCGCGCGGTCCTCGCAAAGCTTATCCTCGGCTCGGGGATGATCGCCGGCGCCCTGGCGCTCCTCGCGTTCTACGTCGCGCTGTCGCTGGGCGAGATCTCGCGCGTCAAACCCATCGCCTTCGCACTCGCACCCGCGACGGCGGTCGTCATCGGCTGGCTCGCGCTCG
>CAZTEE010000225.1:0-2839 GCA_964611775.1 uncultured Phycisphaeraceae bacterium
CATCGTCGCCGACGGCGGCCCCCGAGCCTGGCGCGTCAAAACCCGCCCGCCGAGCTTCATCAACTACCAGGTGATGGGCAAGCTCATCGAGGGCCACCTCCTGCCCGACATCGTGGCGGTGCTCGGCTCACTGAACATCGTGGCGGCGGAGCTGGATCGCTGAACGGCGCGCCATCGGGCGTGCGAACGGAAACAGCGCTTCAGGACACTGAAGCGAGATCATCTGCGCGATCCCAACCCTTCTCTCAGACGATTACTGATTGAATACGGGCCCCGAAGGGGCCGCGGGTTGTAGCCACGGGTGGAGTCCGCTTCCAGCGGACGCAACCCGTGGTCGCTGTCGCTTCTTCTCCACTCGCCCGGAGGGGCGAAGGAAGTCCGTCGTCTTACGCTGCGCTCCGAGGTATTGAGTTTCTTCGGGCACTCCCTCCGCCCCTATTCGGGGGCGGGCTCGATGATGGGAATCTTTGACAACGGGTTGCGCGGCTTCGCCGCTTCACACGTTGCTACATTCCTATGCCCCTTCAGGGCAGGAGAGCGCGTCCTGAGGCAGGAATACGCATCGGTGGAGATGCATGGATCACATACGGAATTCGGTTCTCACTTCACCCCCCACGACCCCAGCAGAATCGCCAGATCCGCGCTCCCAACAGCCCCGTCATTGTCCAGATCGCCCAGCCGCACAGTCGTGAACGACGCCGCGGCGGGGGTCGACATCCGCTCGCCGCCCGGCGACGTCGCCACCACGCCCCACCAGTACGTCGTCCCCGGCGCCAGCGCGCCCGGCGGGATGGCGAACTCGGGCTCGGTCAGCCCGCTCTCCATGTAGAACACACCCGTCAGATCCGGGTTCGTCGCCAGCGCCACCGTGTATTCCGGCGCATGAAATCCCGGCGCCGAGGCGCTCCACCGCAGCTTCGGGCCCTCCTCACCCCACCCCGTGAACGCCTCCGGCAGCGACAGGCCCGCAACGCCGTCCGCAGGCGACAGCAGAAAGAACTCTCCCGGCGAGGTGTCAGCGAGGTTGAACAGCACAAGAACATTGTCGGTGTTCAATCCCGTCGCCACGACATCGGGCGCTCCGTCTCCGTCGAAATCGGCGACGGCCACGCCACGCGACGGCCCCACCGGACCGAATCCAACCGACGCCGCGAACGATCCATCTCCCATGTTCTCCAGCACCACCACATGGTTGGCCCCGCCCGCGGTGATCAAATCCAGCGCCCCGTTCCCGTTGACATCGCAGATTGCGATGGCCCACGGAGTCTGCCCGCTCGCGTATGTCTGCGGCGGGGCGAAAGTTCCATCTCCATGCCCGAAGAGCGTCTGCACGCCGCCGCCGATGCCGACCGCGAGATCAGGCGCGCCGTCGCCGTCCAGATCGCCGATCGCCAGGCCCAGCGGCAAGAGACCAACTTCGATGTTCTGCGCCGGCGCGAAAGTCCCATCACCCATGTTCAGAATCACGCTGACCGTGTTCGATCCGCTGTTCGTCGCGACGATGTCGATGGCGCCGTCGCCATTCAGATCGCCGACCGCCACGGCTCTGGAGGAGGCGCCGATCGGGTAGTCCACGCGAGGCGCGAAAACGCCGTCCCCCGTATTCCTGAAAACACTGACCGATCCCGTCGAATTCTCGACCACGATGTCGAGCAGCCCGTCGCCGTCCACATCGCCGAGAGCGGCGCTGAACGGCGCACTCGCGGCCGAATAGTCCTGGCGCATGCCGAACGATCCGTCGCCGTGATTCATCCAGACATGCACCTGTGCGCTTCCCGCGCTCACCGCCACAAGATCAGGCGCCCCGTCGCCGTCCAGATCGCCGATAGCGACCGAGAAGAGGTACGAGCCGGCGGCGTAGATCTGGTGCGATCCGAACGTTCCGTCCCCGTTGTTCAGCAGCACGCCGACCGAGTTCGACCCGGAGTTCGCAACCACAATGTCCGCTGCGCCGTCCCCGTTCAGATCGCCCGCCGCGACGCTCCACGGATCCACACCGACGCCGTAGAACTGCCCGTTCCCGAGCCCCGCAATCCCGCCCAATGCCGCCCCGGCGTGCGCGATGCCGAGCGCAAGGGCCGCGGCGAGCGGGCGTGAAACAGAGTGGGCCATGTTGAACGCGTGTCGTCGAGTGATCATGGTCATGAGTCCTTGTGAATTGTTGTTGGAATGATTTTGCATGCCCGGCACGAAGGGTCGGGACGCTCCCGACCCGGCTTGCCGCATCAATTCACCTCCAATCCGAGATTGCCCCCGCGCGGGCGCCACCCGAACCCACCGAACCAGCGATTTTTCCTGCTGACCCCCCCAACGGCCGCATCCGGAGCCCGGAATCGCCGCGTTGTAGACTGTCCCCCGAGCCATGCCCCCCGCCGCCACAGCCAGCCGGGCCCGTCCGCACCGACGCCCGATCGCCGCCGCGCTCGCCGCGGCGTTGGCGGCGTGGTCCTGCATCGCCATGCGCCCCGCCGCCGCCGCACCGCCGCCCTTCCCCCACCCCGTCGTCATGGAAGTGCTCTTCAACGTCCCCCAGGGTCCCGCCGGCGACGCCAACCTCGACGGCGCGCGCGACGCCACCGGCGACGAATTCGTCGAGCTGATGAACCCGCACAACCGGTCCATCAACCTCGCCGGCTACACACTCACCGATCGCCACGATGAGGGCGCCCGCCAGATGCGCTTCGAGTTCCCCGATGTCGAGCTCGCGCCCGGCGCCGTCGCGGTCGTCTTCAACGGTCGCGGCGCCGCCATTCCCGGACCGCTCGGAGATCCAGACACAGCCCCCGAAAGCGGCAATCAGCATTTCGGCGACGCCCTGGTCTTCACCATGCGGATCGCA
>CAZTEE010000226.1:0-455 GCA_964611775.1 uncultured Phycisphaeraceae bacterium
GGCAGAGCGCTGCGTCGAGCGTGTCGATCAGCGTGCGGAGTGTGATCTCCATCGCGGTGCGGGCCTCGGCGACGACGGTCCCCTGACCGACATGAATGTGTCCCGCGGCGAGGCACCACGAGGCGTCCATAGGGGACATATGCGTGTCGCACTCCCACATTCCGAAGTACCCGATATAGGAGGAAAGGAACGCGCCGCCGAAGTCATCTGAGATGAAGGGATCGACAAACGCGGACGATGCGTCGACGGCGTCGACGATCTCCTGCATCGGGAGGGTGGAGAAGCGCTGAAAGTCCTCCGGCACGGTCTCGTCCGGAGGCGTGGGCGTTGGCTGGAGCGGCGCAACATAGTCATTCGTCCAGTTGCGGCGGTTGATGCGCTTTGTCTCGAGTTCCCAGCCGCGGGCGGTGTTGGCGCGGCTGGTGGTGATGATCGCCACGGGGCCGAGCGGCGGG
>CAZTEE010000226.1:465-2827 GCA_964611775.1 uncultured Phycisphaeraceae bacterium
CGGCCCAGTCGGCGGTGGTGTCCTGGTAGTCGACTTCGAAGTCGCCTTCGCCGCGACCGAGCCCGCTCGGGAACTCAGGGAAGAAGGCGATCACGTTGTATCCGCGGCCTTCCCAGTTCTCGCCGATGTACATGCCGCCGTTCTGCGCGGGGTTCGGGCTCCAGGGGCGGAGCATCTCATTCGTCGGCGGCCAGTAGCCGGTGATGACGATGTTGCGGAGGCCATTGCCGCGGAGCGCAAGATCCTGAGCAAACTGTTCGATCCATGCGGGATCGGTCCCGGTGAAGCCGGGCTCGACGACATCGAAGCGGGCGCCGAGCGCTTCCGCGCTCTTTGTCGCTTCGGCGAGTTCCTCGGCGGAGAGCGCCCGCTCCTGCGCGAGCGCCGCGGGGCCTGAAAACGCCGCGACCGCCAGCAGGGCGACAACGGGACCGCGCTGCGTCATTCGTGGATGCATCATCGATTCATTCTCCTCGCGGGCCGGATTTCGGCGCCGTTCTCCTTCAGTTTAGCGGCGAGCCGATCGGACCGGCCCCATGAAAATGCGGCCTCGCCCCGTCGGGAGCGAGGCCGCGAAATTGTCTTCGATCATCCGCGGCGCGGGCCGTGGATTGGCGGTCAGGTGGTGCGCCTGCGGCGCAGACCCGCGAGGCCGGCGAGCCCGAAGAGAGCCACGGCGCCCGGCGCGGGAACTTCGATGCGAAGGAACGCCTGACCGAGACTCGATCCCGCCGCATCGACGAGGTCGGCGGTGAAGTAGAACTTGAGATCGTCGGTGAGGAACGCGTCGTCGTTGTTGAAGATGTCGAGGAACACGCCGTCGTCAAGAAGGCCGTTGCCATCGAGATCAACGCCGTCGCCCTGACGAAGAAGGACCTGCCCGTTGACGACGATCACCGCATCGGCTTCGACGTCCGGGTTGCTGGTGGTGGCGCCCCAGAAATAGTCGCCGTTGTTGTTGCCGCCCATGGTGAAGAACGCGGAGCTGAAGAGTGTGTCGCTGATTGTCTCTCCGGGGAGGCCGCCGGGGATGGCGTCGCCAGTGGCAGCGAGGAGTGCGCCGTTGCGGATGAGCCAGTCCTGGCCGTCATCGTTGCTGCCGCGGGCGAACCAGTCGCCGTTGGTTTCCATCACGCTCTCCGTGATGATGCTGACCGGCGAGGCGAACCCGCTGAGGATCGAATCTTCCTGGATGACGACATGGTTGTTGACGGCGAGGACGTCATCGCCGGTGGTGGCGCCGTTGAGGTCTCCCTGCACCATCCATGTGCTTGCGTCGGAGGAGACGAAGAAATCATTGAGGTCGAAGACGTCCCACGTCTCCGTGGCGCCGCCGGCCTGGCCGGTGGGAGCGAAGGCGACGTTGTCCAGATTCGCGAGGACGGTGTTGCCCAGGATGAGCGCCTGCGCGCCAAAGCCCGCGGGCGGGTTCACCACAGAGGTGCGATAGGCGGCGCCCGCCATGGTCATGGTGATGTTCGGCTCGGCGAGCAGGGCGCCGTGCGTCGCGCCGGGGATCGCGGGGATCGGCGTGCCTTCCTGCGCGATGGAGGAGAACGTGCCGCTCAGGGCATCGTAGCGGACGACGTATTCATCGCTGGCGGTCGGGCCGTCGGTGTTGGTTGCGAAGCCGATGTTGCCGTCGTTGTCGATTGAGAGGAAACCATCGAGCAGGCCGACATTTTCTCCAGGCGCCCAGCCCGCCGCCGTGCCTTCACGAGCGATCAGACTTCCGGTGCGCATCTGGCCGGCGATAAGAACTTCGTCTTCTGCGACGGGAAGATCAGTGTCTGCGGTGAGCGCCCACCACTTCCCGTCCGGGCTGCGGTACGGGCGGTCAAAGCTCTGGAACCGGGCGTCGGCCGTGCCGGGCACGCGCGATGTATCGCTGCTGAGAATCTCCGAATAAATAACAGTCGGAACGGGTTCGCCGGCGATTGCGACGGCGGACATCGTCGATCCCGCCAGAGCGGCGAGAATCGCGACAGACTTCCTCATGACGTTTTCCTCCTCGATGCGATCGACCGGCGCGCCGTCCGAGCAGTTCGGACGGCGACCGATCAGTCAATGGATCCAAACTCAAGACGGTGAAGCGCCGCGGCCAAGGCACAACGACAGAGCCGTACCCGCCGAAGCGGCGACACTCCATCCGCACATGCTTTGCGCACGCGACGCACGTGTTTCCTCCTCATTCACGCATCGAGATCAACCTTCCCCAGTGGATCTCGATGCGCCCCGGCCCGAATCGCCGCAACAAGCAAGTTGTGACGACAGGAACCGGAGATTGCCCCAGTAAAACGCCTGTCTCCACGATCTCCAAGGAAAAAACTGGAACTCTCCCGCGTGGACGCGTCCGATCGGG
>CAZTEE010000227.1:0-2691 GCA_964611775.1 uncultured Phycisphaeraceae bacterium
CGCTACCTTAACCCCCCCGCCCGGCATCGGCTCGTAGCCCGGCAGTCGCCCCCGCCTCGACAGCCGATCAAGTCGATCTAGCACCTCCCCGCCCGGCATCGCGGCCCGGAGCGTCGGCGGATCGGCGATCGACAGTCGGTTCGGCGCCCCGGCTTCGCCGGGCGTCGGCGGGGATACGACAGCCTCACATGCGACCGGCGGGGCATCGGCTTCTCTGCTGGTCAAAGCGGTTCCCCGTGCTGGGCGTGTGCGGGCTGCTGGAACAATACGAGGCCGGTCTGAGTGAAGTGAAGTAAGGTTCGGCCCGACCGTCGGCCGTCTAACTTCCGGTTCTAGCGATCACCGTCCCGGCCTGTCCGACCGATGATTCGGCTGTCCCGGGGATAAGGTTCACCGTGCCGACACCGCTTTCGAGCAATCCGCTGCGATTGGCGCGCGACCCCGCCGGGCCGATCCCACCCGCGCAAGCCGATCTGGACGCCGTGGCGTCGGCGAACCGCGAGTCGGCCCGTCTCGACGGGTCCGACACGCGGACGATTTTCGCAGCCCGTGTCGCCGAGTCGCTCGAAGGCGGGCGTGCGGCGGTACTCACACCGGAGAATCGGCGCCGACTCGTCGGCGCCGCCACTCGGGCCGGGCTCAGGCCCTTCGACGCCAACCTCGTCATCGCGATCGTCCAGGACGGCGCCCGCCGGGGTGAATCCGTCCATAATAAACTTACTTCAAGCCGGCTCCGCCTCGTCGGCGCCGGTCGGCGCGAGCGGACCCGGCGACCCGGCCCGGGCGCGATCACGCTCGCCGCTGCTGGGATCGCGCTCGCGGCCGTCGCCGCGCTCATCGCGTGGCTCACAAAAAAATAACTCAAGCCGCCAACCTCGCACGCTGCGCCGAACTTACTCCATCAAACTTTATATTTCTGCTGGCACCAATCGCACGGGCGTCGCACCCGTCCGCATCCGGCTCCCTCGCCCTTGGGAGAGGGATGAAACAGTGCTGGGCGATGATCGCGCATTCTCAGCAAAGCCCAGGGATTTCATCCCTGGGCGTCGGGCGCCGTGCGCGAATCAGACGATGCCGTCTCGGCTCGGAGAGCCGCACCACTCCGGAACGGAGCGAATGCCGATGCCGTGCGCGTTCATCGGCCCGCGGTGTCGAACCGTTCGAAGAACTCCGCGATGCGCATCAGCCGGTCGAGCCGCTGCAGCGGGTCGCCAGAACGTGAGAGTTCGTGCCCGGCGCCCGGGTAGCGGATGTACTCCACCCGCCGGTTCAGTTCCTTCAGCGCCCGGTAGAGCATCTCCGATTGCGTGACGCCCGTGCGGAGATCGCTCGAACCGTGCGTGATTAGCAGCGGCGTGGTGATGCGCTCGACATAAGTAAACGGCGACTCCCGCGCGAGCACCTCGCGCGTGGCGGACTCCCACGGGAAACCGCCCATCGCGTTCTCAACGAGCATGAACGCGTTGCCCTCGCCGTAGAACGTGATGAGGTCGTACACGCCGCGCTGCGCGACCGCCGATCGGAAGCGGTCGGTGTGCGCGACGATCCACGCGGTCAGGTACCCGCCGTAGGAGCCGCCGGTGACGAACTGCCGGTCGGGGTCGATCCACGGCGAGCGTTCGATCGCGTCGTCAAGCGCCGCAAGCACGTCGCCGGCGGGCCCGTCGCCCCAGTTCATGTGATTGCCGCGCTGGAACTCGTACCCGTAGCCGCTGGACCCGCGCGGGTTGGCGTATACGACGGCGAACCCGCGGGAGCAGAGCATCTGGAACTCGTGCCACATGCTGAATACGGACGGCCCCCACATCGCCATCGGCCCGCCGTGGATCTCGAGAACGACCGGCGCCCGCGCGCCCTCGGCGAGGCCCACCGGCTTCATGATCCAGTATTGCACGCGCTCGCCGTCGGGCCGGGTGATCCAGTGCTCGACCGCGGACGCCACGGACCGCTCTGCGAGCCAGCCCGTGTTGTGATCGGTCAGCCGCCGCGGCGTCGCGCCGGGCGCATCGACAACATATAGTTCTGACGGGTTATCGACGCTGGTTATCGCGGCCACCACGCGCCCGCCCGACGCCGCGTCGTAGGCGTTCACACCGACCGGCCCCGGGAAGATCGAGCCGCCGGGCGCCGAATCCCCGCTGATCGGTGTCATCTGGAGCGGGGTCGCGCCGCGCCACGGGGAGGTGAAGTACACGCCGCCAGCCGTCACGACCGGGCTGTTCTGATGCGAGGCCCAGTCGGGCGCTAGGCCGCGCTCGGCGCCGCCGGCGATCGGCGTGATCCCGAGCCGGCTCTGGCGGTAGATCGGCTCGTCCTGCATCGACGCGGTGTATACCAGCGAGCGGCCGTCGGGCGTGAAGATCGGCGTGCCGTAGGACCACATCTCGCTGTCGAGCCGGGCACGCATGTTCGTGCCGTCCGCATTTATAAGAAACACGCTGCTCCGGCGGACTCGGTCCGGGTGAGCGCCGGTTCGCGGCTGGGAAACGAACGCGATCGTCCGCCCGTCCGGCGAGAACGTCGCGGACCCGTGACTGTGGAACCCGCTGGTGAGTTGTCTCGTCTCGGCGTCGGTGTTCGTAAGATCGACCAGGAACAACTGACCGAAAGAGTCCTCTCCCTTGAGGCCGAGTTCCCCCTGGAACGCGATGCGGTTGATGGTCGCCGCGACGCCGTTGGCGGCGTTGCGTT
>CAZTEE010000228.1:0-2460 GCA_964611775.1 uncultured Phycisphaeraceae bacterium
CCGGTGATCTGGGCGGCTCGTGGGGCACTCGGCGCACAATAGTCGGCCCGCATTGTCATGGCGTGCGGCGTATCAGCGGAGAATCGTGAGCGCCTCCTCAAGAATGGGTGAGATCGGCGCCGGCGTAAGTTTGGCTTCCGTAACGCGATTTGTGCCGCTAGCGCACGGTTCGGAGAGCCGCGCCACCCCCGAGCCGGGCCGTCCGCGGCCCGGTCGATGGTCATCGAATCGAAAGATCGCCACAAAGGTTCGCCCAGGCGACAGGCGAGGCGATCGGCTGATGATAATGGCCGGTGGACACGGCCAGCCGGGCGACGATGATACGTCGCCATGTCAATCGACCCAGAAACGCCGCCGACACACGACGCCGAGTTCTTACCCGACCCGGCGTTCGACGCCCGGCCGGCCGCGATCGACCCCGAACACCTGCGTGATCCCGGCTCGGCCGGGGCGGGGATGCTCGCGTGGCTGGCGATCGCCGGTTGCGTCGGGCTGATCCTGCTGCTGCACGCCCTCGCGGGCGCCGGCCCGGCGGAGTCCCCCGAGAATCCCACCCCGACCGACGGCGTTCTCAAACTCATGGCCCGCTATTCCGTCGGCGCGATGGAACTCGCCGGCGCGAGCGGCGTCGGCGGGCAGGCTGATACGCTGCGGGAGCAGTTGATCGATACGGTCGAAGGCGCCGCGGTGTCGCGCGACGATCACTTCCGGGCCGCGCTGCTCTCATTCGGCGCCGGGGACGACGATGCCGCCCGGCGGCTTCTCGATGACGCGCTCGTCATCGACGAAAACTCCGCGGACAAGGCGTTGCCCGAATACCTCGCCGAGGACGCCGATCGCCTGCGTGCGTTGATCGCCGACGGGCCGGATTCTCTGACGCCGGCGGATCGGGTCGCGCTGCTCGATCATCACGGCTGGTTCGCAGAGTATGCGCTGACGCGCGGGCTTGAGCCGAACGACCCGGCGCGCCGGGCCGCGATCGCGCCAGCGACGCGAGTGCTGGCGGCGATGCTCACGCTCGCAACCCTGGCGGGCGGCGGGCTGCTCGTCGGCGTGGTGCTGCTGGTGGTGCTGATCATGAAGCGCGCCGCGGGTCGGCTGCCGTCGCGGTACGTGCCGCCCGCGGCGGGCGGGAGCGTGTTCCTCGAAACATTCGCGATCTTCCTCGTCGCGTTCCTGTTCGTGCAGGCGATCGGCGGCTTCTTCGCGGGGCTGACCGGGTTTGATCCGACGCCGGCGCTGTTGTGGCTCATGCCTCTCGTGTTGCTGTGGCCGATCGTCCGGGGCGCATCGCGCGTGCAGGTGAAATACGCGGTCGGCCTGCATCGGGGCAACGGCTTTGTCCGCGAGGTTACCGCCGGGATGGTCGGGTACCTGGCGGGATTGCCGATCGTGGCGCTGGGCTTCCTCGCGACGCTGATCCTCGGCGCCTTGATGAGCGCGGTGAGCGGGCCGGGCGCGCCGCCGAGTCATCCCATCGTGCAACAGGCGGGATCGACGGGGATCTGGCCGATCGTGTCGCTGTATCTCCTCGCGTCGGTGTGGGCGCCGATCGTCGAGGAGTCGGTTTTCCGCGGGGCACTGTTCCATCATTTGCGCGGGCGCATGCGCGCGCTGGCGTCGGCGGCGATGGTCGGGTTTGTCTTTGCGATCATCCATCCGCAAGGCGTGCTGCTGGTCCCGCCGTTGATGGCGCTGGGGATTGTTTTCAGCATGATCCGCGAGTGGCGCGGCTCGCTGATCGGACCGATGGCGGCGCACGCGGTCCACAACGCCGTGCTGGTTACGGTGCTGCTGGTGGCGATGAGATGATCCCGGCTCGGCGCCGCCTCCCCCCAGTGGCACGGGCTTCCCGCCCGTGCGCAAGCACTAGAGAAGTGGCACGGGCGTCTCGCCCGTGCGCGAACAGCAACACTCACGCTTAAGACGCAAATAAACAATCGACGCCCAGCACCGGTTCGCCCCTCACCCCTGCCCTCTCCCGTGGGGAGAGGGAGGCGGCAGCAGTGGATCGGGCGGGACGCCCGTGCCACTGTGGGTTCGGCGCCACGGTCGGCGTTTCGTCCGGTATCCTCAGCGGGATTAGATTTTCGTCCGGGACGACCGCCAGGAGACCGCCGATGCTTCGTCGATTCACCGCTTCGCTTGTAGTGCTGGGAACGCTCTCACTAGCCTTGTCCGCGTTCGCGGCGCCGATCACCGCGACCGATCTGATGAACATCCGTCAGGTCGCGGACGTGAAGATCGCCCCCGACGGCTCGTTCGCCGTCTACACACTGCGGACCATCGAACTCGACGGCGTGACGCCGAAAGGCCTGGAAAAATACGCCTATCGCACCAGGCTGTGGATGGTCGCCCTCGACGGCCCCGCCGCCGAGCCGGTGCAACTTACATTCGGCGCGCGCAGCGACTCCGGCCCCGCGATCAGCCCGGACGGACGCCGGCTCGCGTTCGTCCGGC
>CAZTEE010000228.1:2470-2687 GCA_964611775.1 uncultured Phycisphaeraceae bacterium
ACGCCAAGCCGCAGGTCTGGATCATGCCCCTCGGCGCGCCGGGCGAAGCTAAGCAGGCTACGAGCCTCGAGTTCGGCGCATCAAGCCCGGTCTGGCGTCCGGACGGTGGCGCGCTCCTTATATCCAGTTCGATCCCGTTCTCGGAAACGCCCGGCGTCCCCGACTGGGACCACGAGCGTCCGAACCGCGCCTGGCGCGACGCCGAGCGACCCGAAGA
>CAZTEE010000229.1:0-2685 GCA_964611775.1 uncultured Phycisphaeraceae bacterium
TGACGCCGTCAAGGTTGAGATCGCCCTTGACCGCTTGCACCATCATCGCCTGATCGACCGCATCGAACACTCCATCATTGTTCATGTCGATCGGGTTGTCTTTCAAGGCGCCGAAACCGCCGAACTCCGCGGAAATCGCCAGATCGACGAACCACGCGATCGCGAAGTCCGTCTCCGCGGGGTACACGTTCCGGTACGGCACGGACAGCCCGGGCCGGAGCATCTGAAGCGATTGCAGGTCGTTACACCAGCGGTACCCACCCATGTCAAAGTGCGTGTCCCTGTAAATTACGCGCAGGAAGTACTGCCCGAACCGGATCTCACCGTCGGGCTGGCACAGGGCGCCCGGACCGACGGAGATATGCTCGACCGTGGTCCACTCCTGCCGAGAGGCCGCGATCAGGACGTTATTGCCCGGTTCGGCGCGCCAGAGCTCTAGGTCGAGATTCTCGAACGCGAACGCTTCCTGACCCTCCGGCAGGCCGCGGCCGTCCACCGACCGGTTCGGCTGCGGGAACATCATCTCGGTGTCGATGAACGGCTGGGACATGCGAACGATCTGCTCCTTCAGCGCGTTCGCTCCGTTGAGGTTGAGGAACCCCACCGGCTGCGACAACTGGTTCAGGCTGCTCTCGGCCCACACCTCGGTGCGGTTCCACACCAGCGTCGCGCGGATCTGGCTGTCCGGGGTCAGGACGCCCAGCGGATAGTCAATGAACCCGACGCCCATCCGGCCGACGTCCCAGCCCGTCTTCGTCGGCAGGCCGGGCGTGCCGCCGCCGCCGCTGCCGCCGCCGCCGGAGCCGCCGAGCTGGCCCATCGGGGTGATCTGAACGCCGGACGGATCGAACGAGAACCGAGGCTCATCAAGGTCGAAGCGTGGACGCTCTAGCGTCGGCTGCGCGAACGGCCGCGAACTCTCCGCGAGATCACCAAGACCGGGCGCATCCGCGGGTCGGCGGTCCGTCGGATCCATCGGCTCGGGCGCGGGCGCACGCACGATCCCCGCGTCCTGCACGCCTTGAACAAACGTTACAAACGGACGATCGCGCGGAGTCCCCACGATCTCAATCGTCGGCTCATTCATCCAAGGGCCGAACCAGTCCTGCGCGGGCGGCGCGAGCGCGCCGGCCACCAACGCCGTGATAGCGGAACCGGTCGGCAGTTCCGGATCCTCGCGGTACAGGTCGCGCGGGTCGTCCGGCGTGGGCTGAAAATTCGACCGTGTGACCCCGATCAGCGGCCGGACAATCCCGTCCACGAGCATCGGTCGATCCGCACGGACGTCCGTGGCCTGGTCGGCTATCAACTGCCGGACGAGACGCTCGGGGCTGACGACGCCGGTGCCGAGTTTGCGCCCTAGTGACCGGGTGAAGACGCACGCGCTCGATTCCGGCCCCATGTCGCCGGTCATGGTCATAACGTCGGGCGACGGCTGATTGTCCCGCGCCGAGTTCATCAGGATCGCTCGGATCGCAAGCCCGGACGGGCGGGGCATGCCCTCGTCGTCCAACTCCCAATACCCCTCCTTAGTGCCGATGTCCATCGCCACCGCGCCGATCCCGGCGACTATGCCGCTCGAGATGCTCGTCCCGCGCCAGAACGAACTCAATGCGTTGTCCGCCAACTCCTGCGGGAAATCGTCCGGCGGATCCTGCGCGGGGCTTCCCGCCAAGCCGATCAGCGTCCCGGGCGCCGCGATGTGGACGCCCGGCCTGACACCCGCCATCGTCTCCGTGAGCGCTTGCGGATTTTCACAGCCTTCGAATGAGAGCGGGTTTATCGACGAAATCATCGTCGATGCGGTGAACCGGTAATCGACCGCGCCGATGTACCCGCTGCTGGATTCCGCATCAGCAGAGTTCTGACTCTCGTTGAGTCGCCCGACGCTAAGCGCGTTGTACGACGCGGACGGCCCGCCGACCGTACCGCCGGTGTCCTGTGGATCGCTGTTGATCATCTCTTCGAGCACCGGGTCTTCGTCGAAGTCGCCCGCCGCCGCCACCACCAGCACGTCATGACGAACTACCGCCATGTCGATCACATGATTGAACATGCTTTCGCCGACACGGTCGTTCCCGCCCACCCGGCCGAAACTCATGTTCACGACCTTCGCGAGGGGGTAAGGCTCGATCCCCAGCAGGTTCACCGCGGAATTCGCGAAGAGCGGGTCGACCATCGCCAGGAACGCGAACGCCTTGGCGTTCTCCGTCTCGCCGAGGAAGCCGCCGAACTGGTTCGGCCCCACCGAGAACCCGCCCGAGAGAATCCGCGGCGCGCCCGGGGCAATCCCGATCACAGATGAAAACCCCGGAGGCCCGCCCGCGATGAACTGCCACCGGCCCGCGGCGGCGCTCGCGACGGCAGTCGCGTGCGCCGTGAAGAACTCCCCGCGCGCGTCGCCCGCGTTCGGGATCGGCGGGATCGAGATAAAATCGTCCACCGGCCACCACACGCGAGTCACGCGATCATTGAACGCGTTGTGCGTGTCCCAGACATGCCCGCCATCGAGGTTCCCGATCACAACAGTCGATCCCGACGAGTTCAATCCGCCGGCAAATCCGTCGAGAAGATTCATCCGCATCGTTTGGCGGAGGATTGTCATCGAGGTCGACTGCGCCGCAGCCGGGCTTGCCAGCCCTAACGCCGCGCCCGCGACCGCGAAGACACACGCCGCCGTCCCGG
>CAZTEE010000230.1:0-2652 GCA_964611775.1 uncultured Phycisphaeraceae bacterium
TGGATTAAAAATAACGCCCTTGCCCCTCTCGCGCTCACAGACCGCGTGATCCTGAGAGACGTGCCCTATGAATCCTTCAAATTGTTTCATCTGAGCGTGCTGCTGCGGGCCGCAGAGTCGGATCATTGCAACTTCTCCGAGATTGACCTTGGAGCACAGATCGACGAAGTACGGCAAATGGTCCGCGACCGACAAGCCGGATCGGATTCTGATTATCAAATAATTTGCTCAGCCATCAAAGGCGAGGATGGCGCCCCTTGGCACGAACTGATTGGACCGGCCCATCGGATCACCATCGACTCCGCATCAGGGTTTTATTTCAATTTCTGCGGCGCGCAATGGCTGTATATCACCCAAGGGTCAAATTCCATGATTAATAACGTCTGCCTCAAGGAAAACGGCACTCTGCCTATTATTATGAAGCCTTGGAAAGCCATCGAATTGTATCGAGCGCAACCCGATGCCATGGAGTAATACTGTCCGGATGCACGTGCCGGAACTCGCTACCGCGCCCACGCCGGCTCGTTCCCTTTCTTCCATTTGATGTTGCAGCCCACGCTCGGCTTCTGCGGCTCGGGCGCCCGTCGGCCCGCGATCGCCGCGTCGATCGCGGTGCGCAGGTCGGCGCCGGTGACCGCGACGCCGTTCGACGGGCGGCTGTTGTCGAGCTGCCCGCGGTACACCAGCCGCCGATCGCGGTCGAAGACGAAGAAGTCCGGCGTGCACGCAGCCCGGTACGCCTCGGCGACCTCCTGCGTCTCGTCGTACAGGTACGCGAACGGGTAGCCGGCGTCGTTGGCTTCCTCGGTCATCAACTCCGGCGCGTCGGCGGGGTGCGTCGAGACGTCGTTCGCGCTGATCGCGACAAATCCCACGCCTCGCGGCTGGTAGTCGCGGGCCAGCGATGTCAGTTCGTCACGCACGTGCTTGACGAACGGGCAGTGGTTGCACAGGAACATCACCACAAGTGCGTCGCGATCGGCGAAGTCGTCGAGCGAGACTTTCCGACCGGGCGGGTTCGTGTCGGGCAGGTGGAACTCGGGCGCCTGGGTTCCGAGCGGGAGCATCGTGGATTCGGTCGCGGCCATGTGGGTTCTCCGATCGGGATTGGTGATCGGGCAGTGTACGCGGCGGGGGCCCGGGTTCCGCATGCAGCCGCCCACCCGAGCAGTGGTGGGACGGGCGTCTCGCCCGTCATTCATGCAGAAACCCTGACCTTTGCTGCGGAAAACCTGACCTTCGCAACTCTGAAATCGGGCGCCCATCCCAACCCAGTGGCACGGGCGTCGCGCCCGTGTGCCGCCCACCATAATTCCCCCCTCTGCGCTCAGCGCCTCTGCGGTGATTTCTACCCCAGGCTGAACACTGATTGGGTCAGACTTCGAGGCAGGCTTACCGGATTGATGAAATAAAAACCCCCGAGCGGGAGTGGGCTGGTGGCCGCTCGGGGGTCGGTGGTGAGGGCGTCCCGCTCGTGACGCGTGGCGTCGCGCGGGTCGCCCTCTCGGTGGGCCGCGATGCGTCCGGCGTGCGGATCAGCGCACGCCGGCGTGGTCGATTCGGAGACGAGCGAGCGGGGCTTCCTTGCGTGCCTGCATCGTGCGCGCGATCCGTGCCGATCCGCCGGGTGATGCACTGCGAGATCGCTGTGTCATCCCGGCGCCCGCCCCGCGTTGCCCCGCTCGTGTTCGCCTCCGGTGTGTGCGGGCGAGGCTCGGAGCCGCCGCGCCCGGTGTTGAGGAGCGTGTGTGTCACTCTGATTCGCCGTCGGCCCCGCGCGATCGGCGATAGGACAACTCGATCGGATCAGGAACAGCCCATGCTGTGCCCGCAGTTGAGGCATCGGTAGCAGGTCCCGTTGCGGACGGTGATCGTGCCGCAGACCTCGCACGCGGGCGCATCGCCCTGGCAGTCGCGCATCGCGTCCGAGAGCACGGCTTCGAGCCGACCGCCGCCCGCGACGATCGCGCGTTTGCGCGACTCGATGACGTGCTCTTCGCGCGAAGACTCTTCAAAGACGACCGGCGAGAATCCCGCCGGCTTGGTCTGCT
The DNA here is from genome assembly GCA_964611775.1 of uncultured Phycisphaeraceae bacterium. Classification (GTDB taxonomy): domain Bacteria; phylum Planctomycetota; class Phycisphaerae; order Phycisphaerales; family UBA1924; genus J020. Next base: position 2,052 of record CAZTEE010000230.1, read on the forward strand.
CAGCGCTGTTGCCGTTGCCCGCGCCGTTGGCTTTCTTGCTTACGACGCCGCCGTCGCCCTGCCGCTTGGGCGAGTTAGCCTCGCGGTAGCCCTCGACGAACTGGATCCCGAGCCAGCGGAAGATGTAATCGACCAGGCTCTTTGCGAACGGGATCTCGCGGTTGCTGGTCATGCCCGCGGGTTCGAAGCGCTGGTGTGTGAACTTGTTGACGAGGCTCTCGATCGGCACGCCGTATTGCAGCGCGACGCTGACGGCCGTCCCGAGCGAGTCCATGATCCCGCCGATGGTCGAGCCTTCCTTAGCCATTGTTATGAACATCTCGCCCGGGCGCCCGTCGTCGTAGAGGCCGACGGTGAGATAGCCCTCGTGCCCGGCGACGTTGAACTTGTGCGTGATCGACCGGCGTGTGTCGGGGAGTCGGCGCCGCATCGGCTGGTGGACGATGCGCACGTCCTCTGCCTTGGCGCCGGTGGCCGCGGCGTCGCGCGAGGCTTCGAGTTCCACGAGCCTCGCCTCCGCCTCGGCGATCTGCGCGTTGAGATCCGTCAGGCGCTGCTCCGCTTCGACCGCCTGCTCCTTCAGCATGAACACTTCGGACTC
>CAZTEE010000231.1:0-2631 GCA_964611775.1 uncultured Phycisphaeraceae bacterium
GGGGGGGGGGGGGGGGGGGGGGGGGCGACCGGTCCTGGGCGTCAATCATACCCTCTGCAAAGCCCAGGGATTACTCCTTGGGCTTCAGACGCAATGCGTGAGGCCTCGATACAAGTCAGACTCTGCAACACGGTTCGGAGAGCCACCCCGGGCGCACGGGCGGGAGGCCCGGGGCACTGCTATACATGGCGAGCACGGGCGGGACGTCCGCGCCACTGGTTCATGTCGAGCGGGTCGAGGAAGGGACAGTGATGGCGTTCATGTCGGTGTCGGAGGCGTTGCGTGACGAGGCGGGCGCGCGGGTGACGGTCAAGGGCTGGGTGCGGACTCGGCGGGATTCCAAGGCCGGGCTGTCGTTCATCGCGCTCTCGGACGGGTCGTGCTTCGACACGCTGCAGATCGTCGCCCCGGCGTCGCTGGCAAACTACGAGGGTGAAGTTCAGCGGCTGACTACCGGCTGCGCGATCGAAGCCGACGGCGAACTCACGCCCTCCGCGGGCAAGGGGCAGGCGATCGAGATGCAGGCTTCCGCGGTCCGCGTCGTGGGCTGGGTCGACGACCCGGACACGTACCCGGTCGCCGCCAAACGGCACACGTTCGAGTATCTGCGTGAGATCGCGCACCTGCGGCCGCGGACGAACACGATCGCCGCGGTCGCGCGGGTGCGGAACTGCCTGGCGCAGGCGATACACCGGTTTTTTCACGAGCAGGGCTTCGCGTGGATCCACACGCCGATCATCACCGCGAGTGACTGTGAAGGCGCTGGGCAGATGTTCCGGGTGAGCACGCTCGACGCCACGAACCCGCCCCGGGACGAGCGTGGCGGTGTGGATTTTTCACAGGATTTCTTCGGCCGCGAGGCGCACCTGACGGTCTCCGGGCAACTCAACGTCGAGTGTTACTGCCTGGCGCTGTCGAAGGTGTACACGTTCGGCCCGACGTTCCGGGCGGAGAACAGCAACACCAGCCGACACCTCGCGGAGTTCTGGATGGTCGAGCCGGAGGTCGCGTTCGCGGACCTCTCGGCGAACGCGGACCTCGCCGAGGCTTTTCTCAAGCATTGCTTCCGTGCGCTGCTGCAAGAACGCCCCGACGACATGGCGTTCTTCAACGAGCGGATAGACCCGAGCGTGCTTGCGACGCTCGAGCACATGATCGAGACGCCGTTCGAGCGTGTGACGTACACGGAGGCGATCCGGCTTCTTGAGGAATCGAAGGAGAAGTTCGAGTTCCCGGTCGCGTGGGGCGCCGACATGCAGTCCGAGCACGAGCGGTACCTGACAGAGACGACCTTCAAGAAGCCGGTGGTGGTGACGTGCTCGACCGCCGGATCGCCGAGACGGGCCTGCCCGCGGAGAACTACTGGTGGTACCGCGACCTCCGGCGGTACGGGACGGTCCCGCACGCCGGGTTCGGGCTTGGTTTCGAGCGTCTGGTGCAGTTCTGCACGGGTATGACGAACATCCGCGACGTGATCCCCTTCCCGCGGACGCCGAAGAACGCTGATTTCTGATCGAATCACGCCGAAGGGGCGAATCACAGGAATAGCGCCGTCGGCCCGGGTGATAGGGTACGATGTACCTCACCTGTCGCGGCGTGACCGGAGCAACCCGGCGCCCGCGGCGTGCGTATGACGAGCCGACCGGCGGCTTCCGACGGTCCGGGCGGAGGGTCATTGTCCATGCCCCTGTCCGCGACTCGAAAGGAGCCTCCCATGACCTCAGGGACCGAAGCGACGATGAGCCTCAACACCGACACCACGACCCCGGCGCCGATTCAGGCGCACGTCACTCTCGACCCGGACCGCAAGCACGACCCCCACGCAACGCGTTTCGGCAAGTTCCTCCAAGCGTGCATCAAACTCGGCGCGTCGGACCTCCTCGTCAAAACCGGCAAGCCCCCGGTCGTCCGCCTTCGTGGCGCGCTCAAGACCCTCGACACCGAGCCGGTCACGTTCGAGGAGTACCTCGGCATCGTCGAGCACATCCTCAACGATGAACAAAAAGCGGACCTGCACAAATACGGGTCCGTCGACTTCGCGTACGACTACGACGCCCGCAACCGTTTCCGCGTGAACCTCTTCCAGGCGCGCGGCAAGCTCTCCTGCGCCTGCCGGCTCATCACCAGCGACATCAAGCGTTTTGAGGATCTGTATCTCCCGCCGGTGATGGCGGAGATCGCCATGCAGCCGCAGGGAATCGTGCTGCTGGCGGGCGTGACGGGTTCGGGCAAATCGACGACGATCGCGTCTATGCTCAACTATGTGAACGAGCGCAAGCCCGTGCACATAATCACTATCGAAGACCCGATCGAGTACATCTTCGAAGACCAGAAGGCGACGATCCACCAGCGCGAGATCGGCATCGACGTGATGGACTTCAAAGTCGCGCTCCGCGCGCTCGTCCGTGAGAACCCGGACATCGTGCTCGTCGGCGAGATGCGCGACTCGGAGACGTTCGAAGCGGCGCTGCACGCCGCCGAGACCGGGCACCTCGTTTTCGGGACGATCCATGCCTCGAGCGCCGCGGAGACCTTCAGCCGCATCTACGACCTCTTCCAGGCGGAGGAGCGGGAGCAGGTCCGCAAGATCATGGCGTACCAGATGCGGGCGATCGTGTACCAGAAACTGCT
>CAZTEE010000232.1:0-408 GCA_964611775.1 uncultured Phycisphaeraceae bacterium
TCGACGCCGGGCCCGATGATGGTGAAGACGCTGACGCGCTCGCCGCCGACTTCGGAGGCGACATCGCCGATCATCGCGGTCGTCGCGACGACATCGACCTTCCGCCCATCCGCCGCCTCGGCGGCAGGGGAGAGATGCGACGCCGCGACAGTGAGAAGCAGGCATGTGGTGAGCCGGTGGAGGCGTTTGGTGATTCGTGTCATGGTGCACTCAATCTTCGGGTGGAATATCGACGTTGCATGTGGGGTTGAAAGACATCAGGTCTGAAATTTCAGGTCTGAAAGTTCGAGTCTGAAATCCCAGATCTGAAAATCTCAGATTTGAAATTTCAGATTTGAGATCCGGATTCTTGAACCTCAAAAAAACTGAAACAATCGCCGCGAGACCCCTCGCGACCCGTGGTGATTA
>CAZTEE010000232.1:418-2623 GCA_964611775.1 uncultured Phycisphaeraceae bacterium
CGATTCTACGCCCCGCCCCGCTCCCGTCAAGCGGTTGCCGCCGGTTCGCTCAGCCGCGCACGAAGGGGTTGGTCAGCTTCTCCTGGCCGATCGTCGTCGCCGGACCGTGCCCGGGAAGCACCGCCGTCTCGTCGGGCAGTGTGTACAGCTTCTCCCGGATCGACAGGAAGAGGGCGTCGCCGTCGCTGGTGGGGAAGTCGTGGCGCCCGATCGAGCCGGCGAAGAGGGTGTCGCCGACGAGGGCCACGCCGTCCGCCTTGTTATAAAGAGCGACGCCACCGGGAGAATGCCCCGGTGTGTGCAGGACCAGCCAGCTCGAATCGCCGAGTGTGAGCGTGTCGCCGTCGGCGAAGGTCCGGTCCGGCCGCGGCGCCGAGAGGGGGATCCCGCCGCCGGCGCTGAGGTTCAGCTCCGGGTCGGAGGGAAACTCGAGCTCGGCCTCGTGAATCAGGATCGGGACATCGGGGAACTCGGCCCGGACCTCCGCCAGCCCCGCCACATGGTCGATGTGGGCGTGTGTGAGCACCACGGCCTCGGGCGTCAGGGCCTGCTCCCGGATGCGCCGGATCATGGCCCCCGGCTCGAAACCGGCGTCCACGATCCAGCAGATCCCCTTGCCGGGGTCGCTCACGAGGTAGCAGTTGGTGGCGTAGGGCCCGAGGACGAACGCCTCGACATGCACGGTGGATGTGGGTCGGCTCATGCCGGCACTGTAGAATGTTGAGTGCGGCCCGCGGGGATTGAATCCGGGGGTCGATTCCGAGAGTCTTGAGAGCATCCGGGAGAGCGCATGCCCCTGATCCGCAACATCGATGAGGTGAAGCCGGCCCCGATCGACATGCCCGGCGCCGATCGCATCTCGATGGCCATGATGGTCGGCCGCGAGCACGGGGCGCCGAATTTCTCGCTGCGCCAGATCCAGGTCGAACCGGGGGGCTGCTCGCCGCGGCACAGCCATGATTACGAGCACGAGGTCTTCATCATCGCCGGCGGGGGCACGGTGCTGCTCGAGGGCGTCGAAAGGCCCATCCGCCCCGGCGATGTCGTGTATGTCCCACCCGACCAGGAGCACCAGTTCCGCTCCGGCGCCGAGGGCCTTCGGTTCCTCTGCCTCGTTCCTGCCACGCGGAACTGCGGCGAGGCCACCCCGGGCAGCTGATTCCAGACCCACACCGCCATTTGGAGGCACGGAGCGTCTCACATGCGACCGGAACAGTCACAGTCACGTACAGCGGGCGCGGAGAGCGACTCCGGGCGCAACGGCATCTTCACCCTCGGCCCGCCGCGGATCGATATTTTCTGGCTGGTCCTCTACCTGCTGCTGATGGGCGCGTGCGTCGCGGTCATCATGATGTGGCCGGAGCTGCGCGGCTACGGCTTCCTCGGACTCATCATCACCTTTGCGCTGCTGCCCATCGGGCTGCGCTCCGGCTCCGGCGAGCCGACGGGCGCTGAGAACGCGATGGGCGAGCGGCTCGACCGATTGGCCACATCCATCGAGACGATGACCAGCGAGGCGGGGTTGTCCGACGCCGCCAAGCGCGTGCTGCACCGGCGCCATGAGCGTGAGTTGCTGCGCCGCGAGATCCAGCGCGACATCGCCGACGGCGACTGGGACGCGGCGATGATCCTGGTGAAGGAGCTGGCCGAGCGCTTCGGCTACCGCGTCGACGCCGAGGAATTCCGCGGCCGCATCGAGCGGGCCCGGGCCGAGACGCTGGATCGCAGCGTCGCCGGCGCCATCGACAACCTGGACGGCATGATCCGCGAGCGGCGCTGGGCCGACGCCTACGCCGAGTCCGCCCGCGTCGCGCGGCTGTTCCCCGACTCACCTCGCGTCGAGGGCGTGCGCCAGCGTGTGGACGAATCGCGGCAGCGATACAAGATCGACCTGGAGCGCCGCTTCCTCATGGCCGCCGAGCGCGAAGAGGTCGAGACCGCGATGGACCTGCTCAAGGAGCTGGACATCTATCTCACCGAGGAAGAGGCCGAGCCCTTCCGCGAAGTCGCCCGCGGCGTCATCGGCAAGGCCCGCGACAACCTGGGCGTCCGCTTCAAGCTCGCCATCCAGGACAAGAACTGGCACAACGCGCTCGAAGTCGGCGAACGAATCATGGCCGACTTCCCCAACACGCGCATGGCCGAGGAAGTGCGCGGCATGATCGATTCGATCCGGTCGCGGGTGTCGCAGATGAGCGGGGTCGG
>CAZTEE010000233.1:0-2618 GCA_964611775.1 uncultured Phycisphaeraceae bacterium
TTTCTCGCCGCAGGCAGTCGAGACCTTCCTCAAGATCGAACGCCCGGCGAGCCATGGCGCGCCCGGCGTCCGAACGATGCGCCGTGCGCGCCACCCCAAGGGGATCGACGCTGGGCGCGTGCTCGACACGGGTGAGGAGCACTTCTATTCCATCGGCGAGTTCTACAAGGCCATCGAGGCCGGGCTCCGGATGCTTTATGCGCAGATTGGCGACCGGCTGTTCTGCGGCGACCCGGCGCGGCAGATCGGTCCGGAGCAGTATTACTCCGGCGGCGGCGCCCTGATCGAGGTAAATGACATCGGCAGCGCGCTCGCCGCGCTGGAGCTGATCGCGGAACAGGGCGAAGGCGTAGACGACCACATCTTCGACGAGGATGGCGAGATCGCGCACTACTACCGCTTCCACCAGCTCGTCGCGGGCCGCTACTACGTGGCGGGCGACGCGCCCCACGCGCCCAGCGGGGGGCCGGTTCCCGTCGACTGGTCGGCGGTCCATCCCGTTCGCGCGAACGCCCGGCTGGCGCAGTTGCCCCACGGCCCGCTGCGCGACAAGGCGGCGGACTTCAACGCGGACTACGCGCGGTTTCTGAAACTTCTGACGCGGGCCTTCGGCGGAGAGCCGCAGCTCTTCGTCGAAGCGGTCGGCGGGATGTTCCGCCTTAAGGACGCTTTCGGCCAGCTCGTGCGCAGCCCGCTCGGCGACGGGGAGACCGCCGCGCCGACATTCGAGATCGACGCCGCTATGGAGGCGCTTCGATGACCCGCTCCGCAACGCTCGACGCCTTTGCGGAGCTTTCGGCCGCCCTGACAGGCTTCGACGCGCCCCATCTCGTCGGCACAGGCAACGCCGAGACGTTCTGGGATCTTCTGGTCGCCCGCGCAGGCCCCGACAACGCCGAGGCTTTGCTGGCGGCGTGGTCCGAGCGTGTCCTCGGGGCGGCCGATCAGGAGCGGGCGCTGCGCCTCGAGGTGCTGAGCGACCCGCGCCTCGGTCCCATGGCGCGCAACCTCATGCGGCTCTGGTATGTCGGCGTCTGGCGTCAGATGCCGGCCGACTGGCGCACGAGCCATGCGTCGGGGCTGGACGACAGCGACGTCATCCCCGCCTCCCGCGCCTACACCGAAGGTCTGCTCTGGACCGCGGTCGGCGCCAACCCGCCCGGCGCCAAGCCCTTCGGCTACGGCATGTGGGCCAAGCCGCCGCGCGTGACGCTCGATCCCAAGGAGACTTCCCATGCTTGATGCGAGCTGTAACTTCAACCCCGATCACGTCTTTGTCGGGATCACGCCGACCGGCTGGACCAACGACGATTTTCCGTTGTTGGGCGCAGACATCTCGTTCGGCCAGTGCGTGAGCGAGATGGCCCTCGCCGGCTATCAGGGCTGCTCCGTCGGCCACAAGTTCCCCAAGGACGAGGCGGTGCTTAAGGCGGAACTCGACCGCCGGGGCCTGCGTGTCTCGGAACCCTGGGCGTCGACCTTCTTCACGGTGCGCGACATGGCCGACCGGACGGTCGCGGATTTCCGCAAGACCATGGGGTTCATCCGGCGCATGGGCGGGACCACGGTGGTCGTCGCCGAACTCGGCGGCGCGGTGCACCAGCAATCGGTGCCGCCGATCGCCAACAAGCCGATCTTCACGGACGAGCAGTGGGCGGCGATGGTCGCGGGCCTGAACGGGCTTGGCCGGATCGCGGCAGAGGCCGGGATGACGCTATGCTATCACCACCACATGGGGACCGGCGTCATGACGCGCGCGGAGACCGACCGGCTGATGGCCGAGACCGACCCGGAACTGGTGCACCTGCTGCTCGACACCGGGCATCTCTACTGGGCGGGCGACGACCCGCTCGCCATGGCGCGCCATCATGCCGGCCGCATCCGCCACGTGCACCTCAAGGACATCCGCCGCGACGTGATGGAGCGGTGCAACGCGGCGCATTTCAGCTTCGGCGAGTCGGTCATGGAGGGCGTGTTCACCGTGCCCGGCGACGGCTGCATAGATTTCGCGCCGATCTTCGCCGTGCTGGCGGACGCCGGCTATCGCGGCTGGCTGATGGTGGAAGCCGAACAGGACGCCGCAAAGGCGAACCCGCTCGACTACGCCCGCAAGGCCCGCGCCTATATCCGCGACACGGCGGGCGTCTAGGGCAATGCGATACCGGATCCTCGAAGAGAGCGCCGGACGGCGCAAGTTCGTCCTCGTGCTGGAGGCGGGCGAGGAAGTGGCGCAGGCCGTCGCACACTTCGCGACCGAACTGGGCGTCAGGGGCGCGAGCCTGACCGGCATCGGCGCGCTGTCGTCGTCGCACCTGGGCTGGTTCAACCCCGCGACGAGGGAGTTTCGGGAGAACGTCATCGACGAGCAGACCGAGGTGCTGGCGATCACCGGCAACATCGCCGAGGCGTCCGACGACGATCGAGTGCGAACACCACGGAAGCCAGGAGAAGCGCGGGGCTCGGCCGGGCCCTTGCCTAGAATCCTCGCGTGCGCCTCCTCGGTTGGTTCGCTGTGGTCTTCGTGGCCCTGCTCGTCCTGCGCGAGTTGCCCGTGGTCGGCGGTCTGTTCCGCATCCCGCTGCTGGGCTTCTTCTTCGCCGCGGTGGTGGTGGGCCTCG
>CAZTEE010000234.1:0-2613 GCA_964611775.1 uncultured Phycisphaeraceae bacterium
TGATCGCCGACTACGAGCGCTGCGGCCAGCACTGCTGCTGCAAGCAGTTCCTCAAAGTCCTCAAGCCCATCTCCATGCGCTCCGCCAAGACGCAGAAGGCCACGCTCGACCCACTGAAAATCAGCGGCCGGTGCGGCCGGCTCATGTGCTGCCTGCGCTACGAGGACGAAACTTACGAAACTCTCCGCAAAAGGCTGCCTAAATTCAAGAAGCGTGTCGGCACGCCCGAGGGGCCGGGCGTCGTCGTTGATACGCAGATCCTAACCCAACTCGTGCTGGTCTCGCTGGATTCCGACGGCCGGCGCATCGCGGTCCCCGTCGAGGAACTCTCTGACCCCGACGCCCCGCCGCCGACGAAGCCCGCGCGCCCGGACCCGCTGCGAGGGATGGACGCATCGGCAGTAGCCGCGGCCCGCCCCGACGCGGAGACCGCATCCGACAGCCCCCCGGCGAAAAAGAAACGCCGGCGCCGCGGTCGAAAGAAACCAGCCGCCGACGCCGCCGCTGATACAAGCGTCGCTCCCGATCGCGGCGCCGCTGCCCCCGCGGCGCCGGATCAACCGACCGGCGATCGTTCCGATCCGCCGACGGACTCAGCCGCCGACCGGGCCGGCGCAAAGAAGAAACGCCGACGCCGCCGGGGCGGACGACGCCGAAAGCCCGGCGACAGCCCCGCGTCCCCGCCCGATCCGCCGCCAGCGGAGTAAACGAATCAAGAGCGTCAAGCAAAATTATGTCCGCCGCGCTCGCTCGAGGCGACGGCTACGGCGACGTGCCACCGAGTTCGGTCCTCCGAACTCGGTGCTTTGAACCGGGCGCCCCGCTCCGTATATGCAGACAGACCCGATGTCCCCCGCGAAAAGCACCGACTTCGGCCCAGAGCCGCCGAAGTCGGTGGCACGTACACCATCGAACATGATGACGCGAATCGATTCTTGTCCATCGCCGCTCGCTTGTGCCCCCGCGCGGCTGCGGGGACGATGAGCGCCCGATGCCGATACGTGCGCCAATCAGGCTATGGAAAATGCTCTGGAGCGAGTCCTGGCGGCTTGTCACGTTCGTCACCGCCGCCCTCACAGCGATCGTCGCGTTCGCCGCCGGCGTCCGCCCGCTCGCCGAGGGCCAACTCGACCCGCTCGACGCCTTGCGTTTCATGGGGCTGTCGGTGGTCCCGATGCTCCAGTTCACCGCGCCGTTCGCCGCGGGCTTCGCCGCGACTCTCGTGCATCACCGCTTCGCGTCTGAAAACGAAGCGCTCGCGGCTTCCGCCGCGGGCATCAGCCACCGCCGGGTGCTCGCGCCTGCCGTCGCCCTCGGGCTGACGCTGACCGTCTTCGTCGCCGGGCTGGCGAACTTCGTGATCCCGTCATTCCTTCAGGCTATCCAGCGTCTCGTCACGCGCGACGTGGCGCAGGTCATGATCTCGGCGATCGAGCGCGGCGAGGCCGCCGAGTTCAACGGGCTTGTCATCCACGCCGACCGTGCCATCCGCGGCCAGCGCGACCCGATCCGCGGCGTGACCGACCGCGTCTTCCTCTTCGGCGTGGTCGCCTACGACGCCGGCGACGGCGGGACCATCCGCGCCGAGGTCGCCGCCGAACGCGCCGAAGCACTCCTCACACGCGAACGTATCGACGGCGAGCCGGTCACCGTCGTGCGCATGCGCCTCGAAGGCGCCGTGGGACGACAGGCCGGCGAAGCGCTCGGCGAGGTCGGCGCGATCACCATCGGCCCGTGGATCGTCCCCAATGCCTTCCGCGACTCGCCCGATCTATACACCTTCACCGGGCTGCGCGAACTCAGACGCTCCCCCGAACGCAACGCCGCCGTCGACACCCACCGCCGACGCCTAGCCGCGGCTTTGCACGCTCGCCGCGTCGAGCGGCTGATCGACGACGCCCTCGCGGGCGAAGGCCGGCTGACGCTGCGCGACGCGATCGGGACGAGGCTCTCCGTCTGGGCCCGCGAAGCCCGGGCCGAGGACGGTCGGCGGCGACTCTTAACACGCGAGAACACCGGCGTCGCGGTCGATCTCGCCGACCCCGCCGGCGTCGAACTCAGACTAGTCGCCGAGCGCGCCTGGATCAGCGTCTCAACTAACGAATCCGGCGGGCCCGCCTCGATCACCCTCGAACTCAACGAGGTCTCGACCCTCGGTGACGCCGCGGGTTCACGCGATCGGCGAACCTTAGAATCGCTCACGCTCGACGCGGACACCGGCGCGCTATTCCATGACGCATCCGCAGCGGACATACTCGCCGAGACGGCTCGACTGGATCGGGCTGGCATGGACGCCGTGCTGGCGCCGCTGCGCAAAGCCCTCGAAGACCGCATAGCCCGGCTCGAACGCGAGATCCTCGCGGTCCACAACGAACGCTTCGCGCTCGCGGCGTCGTGCCTGTTCATCGCGGCGCTCGGGGCGGTCGTCGCGCTACGAAGACGCGACGGGATGCCGTTGCAGATATATCTCTGGTCGTTCTTCCCGGCGCTGGCGGCGGTCGTCACCATCTCGGGCGGCGAGAACGTCGCGGGGGACAACACCGTCACGGGCCTGGCTGTCCTGTGGACCGGCGTCGCGGCCCTCGGCGCGTACACCCTCGTCGAACTGCGCGC
>CAZTEE010000235.1:0-2611 GCA_964611775.1 uncultured Phycisphaeraceae bacterium
CGATCTGCGGCATGCCGCGCGGCGCCGGGGGGAGGCCCGCCAGGTCGAACTGACCGAGAAGCCGGTTGTCCTGCGCGAATTCGCGCTCGCCCTGGAGGACGCGGATCGTCACGCTCGGCTGGTTGTCCGCAGCGGTCGAGAAGATTTCTTTCTTTGATGTGGGGATGGTGGTGTTCTTCTCGATGAGTTTCGTCATCACACCACCGAGCGTCTCGACGCCCAGCGACAGCGGGGTCACGTCGAGGAGCAGCACGTCCTTGACGGTCCCTTCGAGGATCGCGCCCTGGATCGCGGCGCCCACCGCGACGGCCTCGTCCGGGTTCACGCTCTTATTCGGCTCGCGGCCGAAGAGTTCCTTCGCGATCGCCTGCACCTTCGGGATGCGGGTCGAGCCGCCGACGAGGATCACCTCGTCGATCTTCTTGATGTCGATCTTCGCGTCCTTGATGGCCTGGAGGCACGGCGCCTTGATCCGGTCGAAAAGGTCCGCGCACAGCGACTCGAACTTCGACCGCGAGATGGTGATTTGAAGGTGTTTCGGCCCGTTCTGGTCGGCGGTGATGAAGGGCAGGTTGATCGTCGTCTCCTGCATCGAGGAGAGTTCGCACTTGGCCTTCTCGGCGGCTTCCTTGAGCCGCTGCATCGCCATCGCGTCTTTCTTAAGATCGATGCCTTCGAGTTTGCGGAACTCCTCGGCGAGGTGGTTGATGAGGCGCTGGTCCCAGTCGTCGCCGCCGAGGTGGGTGTCGCCGTTGGTCTAGAGGACTTCGAATACGCCCTCGGCGACGTCGAGGATGGAGATGTCGAACGTCCCGCCGCCGAGGTCGAAGACCGCGATCTTCTCGTTCTTCTTCTTCTCCATCCCGTAGGCGAGGGCGGCGGCGGTCGGCTCGTTGATGATGCGCTCGACCTTCAGGCCGGCGATCTCGCCCGCGTCCTTGGTCGCCTGGCGCTGCGAGTCATTGAAGTACGCCGGGACGGTGATGACGGCCCGCGTCACCGGCTCGCCGAGATAATCCTCAGCGGTCTTCTTAAGTTCCTGGAGGATGAACGCGGAGACCTGTTGCGGCGTGTACTCCTTATCGCGGACCTGGACCTTGACAAAGTCCTCCGCGGCGCCGGTGATCCCGTACGGGACCAGTTTCTCTTCCGACGCGACCTCGGTGTGCCGCCGGCCCATGAAACGCTTGATGGAGAAGACGGAGTTCTTCGGGTTCGTCACCTGCTGGTGGCGTGCGGGCTGGCCGACGAGGGTCTCGCCTTTGTCGGTGAACGCGACGACCGACGGCGTGGTGCGGGCGCCCGACGAGTTCACCAGAACCTTCGGCTGGGCCCCTTCCATCACGGCTACGACCGAGTTCGTCGTTCCAAGATCAATCCCGATGACTTTTGACATGATCGTTCCGCCTTGTGCCTGTGCGTATCTGCCGGTGGGACGGGCGTCCCATCCGTCGTATTGCCCTAAGTTTCGTCCCGCTCGGGTCCGTCGTCCCGGCTGACGAGTTCAGCCGGTTGTGGCATCGGTGGATGTGCAAGCCGCGCGCCGGGCGATCGGCGCCGCCCACCCCCTCGTCCCGGCCTGTCGGGCGCCTCGACCCGATGCATCCGGGCGGGTTGCAGCGGTGATTCTGCCACATCGGCAGGCGGACCCGCTGCGGGCGCGATGCCGTACACTGCCGCGGACCAGCCGGATCCCGGAGCCTTCCCGATGCCCGCGCACCAATCGAGCCTGATCCTGTGTGAACGCTGCGGCTACGAGATCGGCGCGTTGCCCGACGCCGGCGCCTGCCCCGAGTGCGGCTCGGCGATCGCGGACTCACTCCCGGAGCACCGCGTCGGCTCGGCGTGGCAACGCTCGCCCGGGGTTCTCGGCCTGTTCGCTGCTTTCGGTGCGATTTTCCTCCGGCCAATGAAATTCTGGAGCAAGGTCTCTCCGGACCTGCCCGGTTCCTCAGCGCTCCTGTGGGCTAATTGCACGAGCGCGGCGTTGATCTTCCCCGGCGGGGCGCTGGTATGGATCGCTCACTCGAAACTCGAGGCGGCGATGCTCGCGCCGATCGCCGTCGCGGTCTGGGCAGTGGCGCTGCTCACGCTGTCGTGGATCGAAACGCGCGGGATCAGGATCATCGGTCATTTCCGCCGATTCCGCATCACCCGGGCGGTGGCGTACTCGGTCGTCGGCCATGCCGGTGCGGGATGGGTAGTCGGCGCGATCGCGGGAACGATCGCCACAGCGATGCTCGCCCGCGACGATTACATCGAGGCGAAACTCAACGGCATCGGAGTCGGCGCCGCGGTCGCTGCGGGGGTCGGGCTGGTGCTCTTCGAGATCCTGACTTACATCGGCATGCGACGGATGAAGTTCGCCAATCACCCCCGATCGACGCCGATGTCTGAAGCAGAGGCCGTCTGAAACAACTTCGGTGGCAAGGGCGCAATCAGTGGCACGGGCGACTCGCCCGTGTGCTGAAGGTGATGTTGCATCCGGTTAACCAACGACCGGGCCGGGGTCGGCCCGACTCGGGCGGCACAACTCTCTGAGCCGTGTTCGCACGCGCGGGACGCCCGTGCCACTGGCATTAACGCATGTCAGCGCCGGCGGCGGTTGTTC
>CAZTEE010000236.1:0-2606 GCA_964611775.1 uncultured Phycisphaeraceae bacterium
GAATACTCGGCTTAAGACACCCATCGCGTCGTCTCTCCTCGGCGCCGTGCGACACCGCGAGAGAGATCGACAGATCTGCGCGTTGCCTGTCCCGATACGGTTGTATGAGACGGGATTTCCCGGCTGACCATGCCGATCATGGCGGAAACGGGGTTATCGAATCATAAGGCGGTCGAAACCCATCGTTCAGCCGAACAACGTTGATTTGACTGGTGTATTCATGATCCCGGTCTTGAAGTTGTGAACCCTCCCACCGCCGCCGATGGTCACCCACTGTGTCGGGCGGTCATGTGCGGACACGGTCACCTCGGCGCCGTGGCTTTTGTGCGCTGTCGCGGCGAGGTCCGGACGGTTGCATTGCCGCGACAGGTGAACGAGGACGACCGCCGACGCGCCCGTCTTTGCGACCACGCTAGCGCTCTCTTGATTAGACAGATGCCCCCGGCCGCCCATTACCCGTCGTTTGAGGAACTCCGGGCGTGCCGACGCCGCCTGCAACCGCGGGCAATAGTTCGATTCGATCGCCAGCAACTCTACGCCCGCGAGAAACCGAACGAGCGCGTCCGTCGGCCTGCCGACATCGGTCGCGTAGCCGATCCCGGCATCGTGATGATCGAAGCGGTACACCGCGACGCCGGTGTCGTCGTGGTCGGCGAGCATCGTCGATACCGAGACGCCGCCGACGCGCGTGCTCGGAGTGATCGTTTCGACGACGCCGTGTTTCAGCCCCGCGTGCGCAGCAAGCCGGGCGTGCCCGGCATGGACGTGAACTTTCGTCGCGGCGGGCAGACGGTTCGCCCATTGCGGCCGGAAGTGGTCCGTGTCGAAGTGAGTGATAAAGACATCTTCGACATCACCGAGGCTAAGCCCCATCGAGCCGAGCATCCCGGTGATCGCGCGCGGGGATAGCCCCAGATCGACCAGGCACACCCGTCGCCGATCCACCTCGCGGAAGAGGATCAGCGACGAGTTCCCGGTAGATCCGGTCGAGAGCGCTCGGACGGCGGCGGTCGGAGCCGCGGGGCGAGTCGGGTTGCTGTCGCGTGCGCGGGTATGCGCGACGCTGCGAGAATCGGCTTGTGCGACAGGTCGCGGCGCGTTCATGCCGCCGAGTGTACGTCGTGCGCGGGTTCTTGTTAGGCGGCGTTCGACTTCGCGGTAGCGGGTCGGTTCCGGCCTACGGTCCGCTGTGTCGGGCGCGCGCGCTGGTGAGGACGGGCGGCGATCTCTTGCAGGAGCGCAGCGGGGCTGTCGGCCCAGAGATCGGCGCCGATCTCGGCGGCAAGCCCCTCGGCGCGACGGAAGACCCCGGCGCCGACAACGATCTGCGGGCGCTCGGCGGGTTGGGTGTGCGCGTTGATCTCGCCGAGGGTGTCGATCAGGCGCCGGATCTCGGGCAGGTCGCGCGGCGCGGATGCGAAGATCAGAAGATGATCCGGGTGCGTGTCCTGGATGCGCGCGAGGATCTCATCGGTCGCGACCCCGGCGCCAGCGAAGGTGACGGTGTAGCCGTGGGCTTCGAGGAGGTCGACCGCCATTTGAGCGGCGAGTTCGTCGGGGTCGGTCGGGCCCGAGACAGCGAAGATCGTGCTCCCGTTGGGTTGGGTGCGGCTAAGGCGGGCCGCGGTCTGATCGGCGAGCACGCGGAGCAGGCGTGTAGCGAGATGGCGGGCGAGCGTGGAGATCTGATCGTTGCGATGCAATGTTTCGATGCGCTCGTAGACCGGCCAGAAGAGGTCCGTGATGATGCGGTCGGCGGGGGTGTCCTGCCGCTGGACCTCGGCGAGAATGGCGCGGGCGCCGTCACGGTCGCCGTCGATCAGTGCGTCGAACATGCGGTCGATGAGAATGTGCTGTGACACGGGGGCTCCTTGGTGGGGTGCTATCGGCGAAGTGGGGATATCGGGACGGCGACGCCCGGCCCGCGAATGAGCGACGGCGCGGCGATCATGCCGCGTCCGAGAATATGAAAAAGGTCCGAGAACAATAAATGCCGCCGGGACGGCGAGCGGGAGAGCGTCTCAGCGGCACGTACCGATTGTTGGCACGGGCGCCACTGGTGGCACGGGCGTCTCGCCCGAGCGCGAACAGAATCACACTCGCAGCGAACACGAAACAACAACCGGCGCCCAGCGCCGTTTCCCCCTCAGCCCAACCCTCGCCCGGAAGGAGAGTGGGTCAGATTTTGGTGGAGATGGTGTCTGAGGCTGGATGTCAGTATGGAGCGCGGGTTATCTCTGGCCGGGCGTGCCGGGTCGTGATGTGTCGAGTTGCACCGGTATGAGCTCACCGGTCGCGGGGATGTACCGCGCGGCGCCGAGCCGGACGCGGAGGTCCAGCGGCTCGCCGCCGCGAAGCACGGTCATCGTCACATACTCGCCGGGCGTCCGGTTAGATATCTCCGCGCGCAGGATCGGCGAGAACGGCGTGTCCTTGCCGTCAACTTTGACGATCACGTCATCGGTCATAAGCCCGCCCGCGGCGGCGGGCAGGCCTTCCTGCACGCCGAGGACGATCACGCCGAGCGTGCCGTCGAGGCCGCGACGCATACGTTCCTCTGCTGAGAATCGCTCGATGTCGTCCAGGGCGATCCCGAGATAGCCCTT
>CAZTEE010000237.1:0-2576 GCA_964611775.1 uncultured Phycisphaeraceae bacterium
CACATCGTGGTCGGCGTTGAGGAGGCGGCGTAATGGGACAGAAAACGCACCCGTACGGGTTCCGCGTCGGGATCACCGAGCCGCACAAGAGCCGGTGGTACGCGCCGAAAGCGCTCTATGGCGAGTTGCTGGTCGAGGATTTCCGCATCCGCGAGTTCGTCGACAAACGGCTCAACCGCACGCCGCCGTTCGCCGCGGTCAGCGACATCCACATCGAAAGGACGCGCGAGGAGCTCAAGGTGATCGTGTCCACCGCTCGCCCGGGCCTGGTCATCGGGCCGAAGGGCGCCGAGGTGGATCGGCTGACGGAGGAGCTCCAGTACCTGACGGGCCGGAAGGTCTCGATCACGATCAACGAGATCAAGAACCCGGACATCAACGCGCAGCTGATCGCCGAGGGCATCGCCGAGCAGCTCAAGAAGCGGGCGAGTTACCGGCGTGTGGTCAAGATGCGAGCCGAGGCGGCGATGCAGAACGGCGCGCAGGGCGTGCGCATCCTGATCGCGGGCCGGCTCGGCGGCGCCGAGATGAGCCGGAGACTCGACACCCGTCTCGGGCGTCTGCCGCTCTCGACGCTCCAGGCGAACATCGACTACGGGTTCGTGCATTCATTCACGACGTACGGCGTGCTGGGCGTCAAGGTGTGGGTCTTCCGCGGGATGTTCGGCGAGGACACCGAGCCGGAGCCGGTCGCCGGGCGACGCCCGAAGGCGCGCGGCCGGCGGTAAGCCGGAAGTAAGCCGGAAGTAAGCAGTACGAAGGACTCAGGATTCAAAGCCCGCGCTGAACCACGACAACCGCGGGGATCTTCAGGACAGGATCGGATCAAGCCATGGCGATGATGCCCAAACGAGTTAAGTTCCGGAAGGAGATGCGCCGCGTCCGCGATCGCGTGGCGACCAAGGGCAACTACGTCGCGTACGGCGATTTCGGCCTCCAGGCGACCGAGGGCTGCTGGCTCACGGCGAGGCAGATCGAGGCGGGCCGGATCGCGGCCCAGCACTTCCTCAAACGTCAGGGCAAGGTCTTCATCCGCGTGTTCCCCGATAAGCCCGTATCTAAGAAACCCCTGGAAACACGCATGGGCAAGGGAAAAGCGGACACGGACTACTGGGCGGCTCGGGTCAAGCCCGGGACCGTGCTCTACGAGATCGCCGGCGTCCCGGAGGACGTCGCCAAGCGGACCCTCGTCCGCATCGCGATGAAGATGCCGATCCGCTGCCGATTCGTCGGTCGGCGTGTGTCGGTCTGACGCGGGGACGGACGGCAAGAGACGGGCATTGAAAGGAACGACGAGATGAACGGCGCCGAGACACGCAAGATGAACGACGAAGAGATCACGGTCGAACTCCGCCGCCTGTCGCGGCGACTGTTCGATCTCCGAACTCAGTCGGTCACAGAGAAGATCGAGGACGTGAGCCAGTTCCGCACGATCCGGCGGGACGTTGCGAGGCTCAAGACAGAACGGCGTGCGCGGCAACTCCGCGAGGCGAGCAAACGATGACCAAGATCAAGGACGAGATCCGGCCGCACGGCCCGGCGAAGCAGGGCGTCGTCGCCTCCGACAAGCGCGACAAGACCCGCACCGTGGTGATCTCCTTCCTCACCAAGCACCCCAAGTACGGCAAGTACATGCGCAAGCGCACCGTGCTGCACGTCCACGACGAGGGGAATGTCTCCAAAGCCGGCGATCGCGTGGAGGTCGTTCCGTGCCGACCCATCAGCAAGACGAAGCGGTGGGCCCTCTCCCGCGTTGTGGAGCAGGCGCCCCAGATCTGACCCTAACTTTCTTCACACGCCAGGCCCGCGGCGGGCGCGACGGCGAATCGAGAACCCAGCGATGATCCAGCAGGAAACAAGGTGCGAGGTTGCGGACAACTCCGGCGCGAAAGTCGCGATGGTGATCCGCGTGCTCGGCGGCTCGACCGCGCGTGGCCGATTCACCCGGCGGACCGCGGGTGTGGGCGACCGAGTGGTGTGCACCATCAAGAAGTCGCTCCCCGGCGCGGACCTCAAGCCGGGGACGAAGGTCAAGGCGGTAGTCGTGCGCACCGCGTTCCCGACACGCCGCGCCGACGGCTCTACGGTTCGGTTCGACAACAACGCGGTGGTGATCATCGGCGACGACGGGAACCCGCGCGGGACGCGGATCTTCGGCGCCGTGGCCCGCGAACTCCGCGAACGCAACTACATGAAGATCGTGTCCCTCGCGTCGGAGGTGGTCTGAACCATGCCCAGACACGTAAGAACCGGCGATCTCGTGATGGTCACCTCGGGTGAGAACCGAGGCCGGACCGGCAAGATCCTCCGCGTCATAACCGACAAGAACCGCGTCGTTGTGCAAGGCGTGAACCTCCGGAAGCGCCACATGAAGCCGACGCAGACGAACCCTCAAGGGGGCATCCTCGAGCGCGAGGAGCCGATCCATATCTCGAACGTCAGCCCCGTAGTCGACGGCAAACCAACCCGCGTCCGGTTCCCCGTCAAGCCCGACGGGTCCAAGGTCCGTGTCGCGTCCCGGGGCGGTAAAGAGCTCGGCGTCGTCCGAGGCCCGCGCTCCAAGTGATCCAGCACTC
>CAZTEE010000238.1:0-2542 GCA_964611775.1 uncultured Phycisphaeraceae bacterium
AGGGTTTCGTGCGGTGTTCCTTTGACGAGTGGGGCATGATCTATCGTACCACGCCGCGCGCGGCGTTGCACCAATGCCACAGACATCCGCACGACGCTCGCAGTTTTCATCCCCGGCGCTCAGGCCGTCCGCGTTCGATATCTCTCGACGAAGGCGGCGTACTGCTCGGGCGTGTCGATCCCGGCGTTTCGGCAGGGGCGGACGGCGACGGCGATCCGCCCGCCGTTCTCGAGGATGCGGAGCTGCTCGAGCCGTTCGCTCTCTTCGAGCGGCGTCGGCGTCAGACCCGCGTAGACCCTCAGGTACGGTCGGCGGAAGGCGTATAGCCCGATGTGCTTCAACGGCGGGCACGCGCCAAGCCCGTCGCGGTCGTACGGGATCAGCGACCGAGAAAAGTACAACGCCTCCCCGCGCCGGCTGAGCACGACCTTGACCATGTTCGGATCGTTCGGGTCGTCGCCGGGGAGCATCGGCGACGCGACGGTCGCCACCGGAGCGTCGGAACCCGCGAGGGCTTGGGCGGCGGCGTCGATGGTCCCCGGCTCGATCTCGGGTTCGTCGCCTTGCACGTTGAGGACCAGGGCGTCGTCGGTGATTTTCAGGATGTCGCAGGCCTCGGCGATGCGGCTGGCGCCGTTGGGATGGTCGGGGCTGGTGAGGATGGCGCGCCCGCCGAAGGATTCGACGGCGCTGACGACCTCGTGAGCCTCGGTCGCGACAATGACCTCGTCGATGAGTGTCGCGCGCGCGGCGGCCTCGTGGACGTGTTGCACCATCGGCTTGCCCGTGTCGGCTGCGAGCGCCTTTCGCGCCATGCGTGTCGAGCCGAGCCGGGCTGGGATGAACGCGTACACACGATGATCGCCGACGCTCACTGCCGTGCTCCTGTCGATGGGGTCAGCGCCAGAGGTTCAGGCGTTGGCGCGGAGTTCTTTTATAAGTTCCTGGATGGACGCGCGGCGTTCGCGCACGTCGCGGAAGCCGATCTGCTCCATCGCGATGCCCGAGGCGATCTTGCCGGCCTCTTCGGCGGCGGGCAGGTCGCGCGACTCCCGCGCGAAGCCCTCGAGCGCCACCATCAGCGCGTAGCGCAGCCCGCGACCGGTGTCGTCGGACTCGTTGGGGTACGCGGCGATGGCCTCGCGGAGGGTCTCGATCGCTTCGGCCTGCCAGCCAAGCCCGAGGAAGGCCCGGCCGAGATAACTCAGACACTCCGCACGACGCTTGGCGTCACGCCGGGCCTGCTGGAAGAGTTCGATGGCCGCTTCTAGTTTGCCGAGGTCGAAGTACCGCCGACCTAGTTCGAACTTCAGGCTCAGGTCCGTCGGGTATGCCTTGCCGCGCGCTTCGAACTCCTCGGCTTCGAGGTGCAGGAGCGCCCGCTGGCCTTTTTCATACATCGCGCTGGCCTCGTCGGACGGCTCGTCCGCGGCATTGGCGCGTAGCGCGGCGACCTTACGCCGACCCTGCCGGATGCGGATGTCCCCAGCGAGTTGCCGGAACCGGAACTCCTGCGTCTGCTCGAACGCGTTGTTGAGCATGACGAAGGCGGCCTTTTCGTCGGCGGGGGTTCCCCGGTCGAGCAGGGCGCGGGCGTAGCGCATGATCGCGGGAGTGTCGGTCGGGCGTGATTCGTAGTTCTCCTTCGCGTCGGCGATCGCGCGCTCGATCACGTCCTCGGTCTTGACGATGCGGTCCTGCTCTTCGAGTTTGCGCTGGGCGTCGGCGTCGCGGATATTGGCGCGGAAGCCGCCCGCCTCGCCGGTTTTTTCGTACCCGCCGCTGGACATGGTCGCCTGGGCGGAGAGGTTGCGGACCTCGAGTTGCAGGGCGCGGTCGTTGGGGTCGAGTTCGCAGGCCATCTCCCCGGCTTTGACGGCGAGATCGAAGATGCCCGCGTCGGTGAGCGCGGATTTCAGCCGAACGAAGATGTCTTTCTTTGATTTCGGATCACGCCTGGCCGCGGCGAGGGCCTTCTCGCCGATCCAGTACATCTGCTCGCCGAGGTCAAGCCCTTCGACCTTGGCCATGGCTTCGATCGCTTTGAGGGCGTGCCCGGCGTCGAGCGGGCACGTTCCCCACTGGAGCAGCGCGGGGATCAGGCGTGTGATGGGGGTGGCCGCCTTGATGTCGCGGGCGGCTTTCTCCTGGTCTTTCGACGGGCCGAACTTCTGCCGCGACGCGACGAAAGCCTGCGCGGATTCGACGAAGCCTTCCAGGCCGGTCATGCTCGCCGGGTCACGCGCGAGGCCCTGGAGCCAGAGCGTCGTGGCGTATTCGTAGTTCGAGGTCTCGTGGACGGTGCGAGCGTGCTCGAAGAATGAATTCGCCTTGCGCGGGTCCGACAGCGGCTTGGCGTCGGCTGCGGCCTCCGCGTCCACGGAGTCAGACTTCTTTTTACCGAACAACGCCACGCGTGACTCCGTGCTTTTCGTACCCGTCGAGAACCCTGAGCGCACCCGGGGCAGACAGGGATGCTACGCCCGCGCGACGCTGAGCGTCAAAGGATAGCGGCGGCCGCCGACCGTTCCTACACTCGCCC
>CAZTEE010000239.1:0-2529 GCA_964611775.1 uncultured Phycisphaeraceae bacterium
TCGCCGGCCGTGCGAGCGCCAGATGAGCGCTTGCAGGATGCGCCCGCCGTCGAGAGGAAAAATCGGCAGCAGCACATTGAACGCGAGGATCGCGACGTTGACC
Source organism: uncultured Phycisphaeraceae bacterium (assembly GCA_964611775.1). Taxonomy (GTDB): domain Bacteria; phylum Planctomycetota; class Phycisphaerae; order Phycisphaerales; family UBA1924; genus J020. The sequence continues at coordinate 104 of CAZTEE010000239.1, forward strand.
GCGTGGAGCGTCCACAGCGCCGTGAGCCACCAGGAGTCGATCACGGTCATCAGCAACGGCCCGATTTCGAGCGGGTTGAAGACGATCGCGCCGGGTCGCCCGGCCGCCCACAGCGCCGCAGCGGTGATCGGCAGGATCACGACATTGACCGCCGGCCCGCCGACCGTGGTGATGAGGTGCGCCCGCCAATCGTCGGGCGGGTGGACGCTCGCCAGCCCGCCGAGCGGCCATATGAGAATGTCGTCGGCCTCGCCGCCGATCCATCGGCACGCCAGGCAGTGCCCGAACTCGTGCATGAGGACGATCACAAAGAGTGCCCCCATCGCGATCGCGGTGTACCCGGGCCCGAAGAAGCCGCGGTTGATCGACCACAGCACCTGCGCGACCGCGTAAACGATGAATAGAACATGGATGCGGACGCGGATCCCCGCGACGGTCCCCACGCCGACGGCCCAGGTCAGCGGGTGTTCGACGTCGCCGAAGATGCGTTCGAATACGGCGCGCAGCCGACCGCCAGCGGTCGAGTCCGGGTCGCGGAAATCGGGTTGGTTTCGTCGCGGGGACATGCAATCGGCGATCCACGTCACTCGGCCCGGATCATCCCCTTTCGCAGCGCCAGCAGCACCGCCAGCACCGACTTCGCGTCACGGAGTTCGCCCGAATCGATCATCGCCAGCAGGCCGCGGATCGGCGTCATGCGGACCTCGATCCGCTCGTCGTGTTCGAGCCGCTGCGACACCGGCGTAAGGCCCGTCGCCAGGAACGCGCGCATGAGTTCGTCCGTCATCCCGGGCGTCGTGTAATACTCGGCTATCGGCGCGACGCTCACGGCGCGCAGCCCGGCCTCCTCCTCCAGTTCACGCGCTGCGCACACGTCCGCCGGCTCGGGCGGCTCCATCGTCCCCGCGGGCAACTCCCACACCCACGCCTCGACCGCGACCCGCCAGTTCCGGATCAGCGCAACACACCCGCCGTCGTCCACCGCCAGCACGACCACGGCGCCCGGATGACGCACGATCTCACGCTCGATCACATCCTCCCCGGTCCGCTCCCGTACGACTTCGAAGTCGAACCGGCGACCCCGGCGGATCGTCTCGCGCTCGATCTTCGTAGGTGTTGACTGGCCGGGGTGCGTCATCGCGGGCATGATAGGGCATGGCCGGGCCGTCCAAACGCCGGGGATCGTCGCGCGGATCGTTCGATCCCTCGAAGATGCGCGTCGCGGCGCCGCTCTTCGAAACACAACCAGCCCAGCCGCAGACAACCCCGGACACCACTCCGCCGGACACACCTGATCCCGGCTCGGCGCCCGTAGCCGCGCCCGCGAAGGAGAGCCGCGTCAGCGTGTCCCAACTCGCGGCGCTGATCAACGGCGCCCTGCGCGACGGGCTGCCAGCCAGGGTCAATGTCGTCGGCGAGGTCAGCGGTTTCAAGGATCAGACGCACTGGTGGTTCCGTCTCAAAGACGAGGGCGCGGTGATCGAATGCGTAATGTTCGCGACCGCCGCGCGCAAGCACGCCGGCCGGCTCCGCGACGGGGACGAGATCGTAGCGCGCGGCCGGGTCGAGCATTACCCGAAGCAGGGCCGGACTCAACTTTATATTGATCGGATCGAACCGATCGGCGCCGGGGCGCTCGAGCAGCGCTTCCGCGCCCTGTGCGAGGAGTTGCGCTCGCTCGGCTATTTCGACTCCGAGCGCAAGAAGCCGCTGCCGATCTTCCCGAAGCGGGTGGCGGTGATAACGTCGAAGACCAGCGCCGCGGTGCAGGACGTGATCGACACATTTCGCCGCCGCGCACCGTTCGTCCCGCTGCTGATCGTCGATGTCCGCGTGCAGGGTGAGGGCGCGGCGATCGGCGTCGCCGCGGCGATCGACAGGCTCGGCGCCGAACACGCGGCGCTCGGCGTCGACGCGATCATCCTCACGCGAGGCGGGGGTTCTCTCGAAGACCTCTGGGCGTTCAACGAACGCGCCGTCGCCGATGCGATCCTCAGCTGCTCGATCCCGATCGTCGCCGCGATCGGGCACGAGACGGACACGACGATCGCGGAACTCGTCGCGGACGAGCGCGCCGCGACCCCGACGCAGGCCGCGATGCGCCTCGCGCCGGATCGGGACGCGCTCGCGCAGCAGGTCGAGCACCACGCCGATCGGCTCAGGTCGATCATCCGCCGGATCGCCGCCCACGACGCGGAACGGCTTCGCAGCGTGGCGCGGCATCCGTTCCTGCGCGATCCGCGGTCTATCGTTGCGGAGCGCACCGCATACGTGGATCGGCTCGATCGCGCGCTCGCCGCTGCGGCGCGCGGTCGGGCGCACCGCGGGCACGCCCGGCTCGAGGCGCTATCGGCGCGGCTTGCGCGGCGCCGGCCCGAGGCCGTCTTCGCCGAGCGCGACGCGCGCCTGCGCCAGAGCGAGCGCCG
>CAZTEE010000240.1:0-440 GCA_964611775.1 uncultured Phycisphaeraceae bacterium
CGTATCCTGCGTCGATCTTACATTCCGCACGGAGAAGCCGACGAGCCTGAAGGGCATCAACGCCGCGATGAAGAAGTGGAGCGAGGGGCCGATGTCCGGCGTGCTCGGCTACACCGAGGAGGACGTGGTTTCGAGCGACTTCATGACCGACGCGCGTTCGAGCATATTCGACGCCGGCGCCGGGATCGAACTCAACGACCGCTTCTTCAAGGTCGTCGCGTGGTACGACAATGAGTTCGGCTACGCCAGCCGATGCGTGGACATGATGCTCATGATGGCGAAGAAAGACGGGAAGTAAGGGACCGGCGCCGGGCGCCAGGCGCCAGGGGCCGGTCATGACAGTGGCACGGGCGTCCCGCCCGTGCGTGTAAACCGATGTTCCTTGATTTGGACACAGCACTGGTTCCCCCTCACCCCGGCCCTCTCCCGGGGGGAGAGGG
>CAZTEE010000240.1:450-2519 GCA_964611775.1 uncultured Phycisphaeraceae bacterium
CGTCCCGCCCGTGTTCCGGGGTGGCTCGGCTCTCCGAGACGGGCGCCGAGGGTGCATCAATCATCGGAAGGGCTTGACATGAGAACTCTGCAACGATTCCTGGCGCTGGCGCTGCTGATCCTCGCGCCGGCAGCCGCCGGCGTCGAGCGCGACTTCGCCGCCGGGCTGTGGTTCCGTGCCGCGCTCACGATCGACGATCGGCACGAAGTCCCGTTCTTCCTCTGGCTCCCCGACGGCGACGCGAAGCCCGCGGTGATCCGCAACGGCGCCGAGGACATCGACGTGCTGTTCGTGCGCACCGGCGCCGGGATCATCCTGGATTTCCCGCACTACGACTCGCGCATCGAAGCCGGGATCGCGCGGGACGGCGCATTCCGGGGCGAGTGGCGCAAGATGCGCGCGGACGGCGTCGCCGCCATGCCGTTCGAGGCCCGGCGCATCACCGGCCCGGGCGAGTTCCACCGATTTAATACAACGTTGATTCGTCGGGATCAGCCGCGCCCGCTGGACGTGCCCGCGGCGCGATGGAAGATCGAGTTCGCCGAATCCGGCCCGGCAATCGGCCGATTCACCCCCGTCTTCGGCCAGCCCGGCGCGGCCCACGTGGTCCACGGCACTATCGAAACAACCACCGGCGATTACCGTTTCCTCGAAGGCGTGGAAACACTCGCCGGGCAAGGCGCCGATCGCGGCCTGAAGCTCTCCGTCTTCGATGGCGCGCACGCCTTTCTCATCGTCGGCGGGGCCGACCCAGCCGGCGAACGCATGATCGGCGAGTTTTATTCCGGCAACTGGTGGCACGAGACATTCACCGCGGAGCGCCTCGCCGCCGACGATTCTTACTCGCTGCCCGATCCGTTCACCGAGGTCGCGCTGACGACCGGCGACGGACGGCTGCGCATCCCCGCGCTCGGTTCGCCGCGCTACCGCGGCCGGCCGGTCATTGTGCAGATTTTCGGCACGTGGTGCCCGAACTGCCACGACGAAACCCCCACGCTCGTCGATCTCCACAGCAGATACAACAACGCCGGCCTCGAAATCCTCGGGCTGGCGTACGAGGTCACCGGCGACGACGACCGCAGCAACAGGCAGGTGGAGCGTTTTATCGAACGATATAAAATCCCCTGGGAGATCGTCATCGCGGGGACCAGCGACAAGGGCCAGGCTTCGTCCACGCTGCCCGATATTTCCAGGGTGAAATCTTTCCCGACGACGATCTGGATCGGGCGTGACGGCGTTGTCCGCGCGATCCATTCCGGGTTCGCCGGCCCGGCGACCGGCGACGAGCACACGCGCCTTCTCGCCGAGTTCGATCGGCTGACGCGCGATATCGTCGAGGCGCCTTGACGCCGGGGTTCATGCGTCGGATTGGATGCAGCGACGGATTGCGTCCGCGAGCGAGTCAGGATCGCGCGTGCCCAGCAACACTCGGCGCCCGTCATGGAAGGTCAGCCGGACGCCGGTGTTGCCTGAAAGCGTGTACGCCCAACCGTGGTTGGGACGCCAGCGGATGCCCCACCCGCCCCATTCTATGAGCGGGTGAAATTTCACCGGCTCGGCGTCGGCGATCTCTGCGGTCGAGAATCGTTTGACCCAGATCGGCCGGTAGCGCACTATCACCGTCGCCGGCGACACGTCGATTCTCAGGCGCAGCGAGCACAGGAACGCCGGGAACACCAGCCCCAGGAGAACCCATATCACCCAAATGAGCGCATCAGACGCGGGGATGTTGCCCCAGGGCCGGCCCAGGATGATCTGCTCCAGAAAGCCCCACCACGCTAGCGCAGCGACCGTTGCGCCGATCGGCCAGACGATGATCGGCTTGCGCGTCTGAATCTCCGTGTGGATGATCTCGCCCGCGGGATCCATAGCGGTGTATTCTCACACCATGCGGCGGCTCCGTCGCGCATGGGACTCCAGAATATGTCAACGAAGCCTCCGGACAAACCGCTAGCCCGCTCGCTCGGCGAGTTCGTCGGGCATCTCTGGCACAGCGTGCGCCGGGACGTGTCGCGCGACCGCCGGGAGTTCCGCCGGACTGTCGAGGAAGAAGAGCGCGACTCGCCGGC
>CAZTEE010000241.1:0-2505 GCA_964611775.1 uncultured Phycisphaeraceae bacterium
CACCGCCACCGCCACCGCCACCCCCGCCGCCGCCGCGGCGCCCACCGCCGCCGCCGCCACCGCCACCGCCCGTGCGGGGCTGACGCTCGCGGGCCTCGTTGACGACGAGTGAGCGCCCGCCGACCTCGCGGCCGTTGAGCTCCTCGATCGCAGTCCGACCATCGTTGTCCGCCATTTCAACGAAACCAAAGCCGCGGGAGCGGCCGGTGTCGCGGTCAATGATGACCTGAGCGGACTGCACAGCGCCGAACTCGGAAAAAACCGATTCGAGCTCCGCGTCGTTCACATTGAACGACAGATTACCAACGTAGATGCGCATCACACGCGTTCCAATCTTCCGCCCGAGAGTCTGACCAGCGTCCGTCCGCTGACCACCTCGGGCCCGGATCCGCGTCGGCGCACACGGCATGACCCACGCGGGCCTTGCCGTCCGTGAGAGTGTATACACTCCGTGTCAAGTCTGCACACTCGCCCCCCAGGACTCTTTTCTCGCACCTGTCTGGACACCCCCAGCGATGACGGTCGCCGGCCTGATTGTGGTGTGGTACGGGGTGTGGAGCCTGCTCGCCGCGGGCATGCACGCCTTGGACAAGCGACGGGCGATCCGGGGCGCCCCCAGAATCCCCGAACGCAACCTCCACCTCGCGGAACTGGCGGGCGGCTGGCCGGGCGCCTGGCTCGCCCGGCGCCTGCTGCGTCACAAAACCTCGAAACTCTCCTACCGCGTCGAGTTCGCTGCGATCGTCGCTGCCCACGCGATCCTCTGGGCTGTTCTGGCCTGGCGTTGGGCCGATGCACTATGACTTTGCTATCGATCCGCGCCCGCCGATCCGCCGATACAACCGTATCGCTCGCCGCTTTGTCACCAGGGGGGACCCCGCCATGCTCCGCCGCCGCACGCCGTCGCGCTTCTTGATCAGTTTATTACTTGTATTATTCGGTGTGTCGTGCCGCTCGACCCCGGCTCCCGCGCCAGTCTCGTTCTTCGATCTGGACGCCGACGCGGAGCGCGCCTGGGCGTCCGTGGTCGAGGCCGCCGAAGCGATGGATCTTCTCGTCGCGAAGTCCGACGCCGGCTCGCGCACGCTGGAGACCAAATGGCAGACTTACCGGGCGCACCTGAAATACGGCGGGTGCACGGGCGTCCTCCCGGACGCCCGGCTCGAAATGCGTCACACGATCCGCGTGATCCCCGGCGACACCGGCGCGATGCTGGCGTTCGACTCCCGCTACCGCATGATCCGCAACACCGGCGCCGGCCCGCTGACCGAATGCCCGAGCACGGGCGCCTTCGAGCAGCGTTTCGCCGAGCGCGCAAAGCGCGCGCTCCGTCCTTAACGCAATATTATTTGTCGAGTTCGGACATGATGCTCAGGATCGCCGCCGCCGGGGTGTGTTCGGGGTCTCGGGCGCTGTAGATCAGCGTTGCCCGCCGGTGGGCGGCGCGTTTGCGGATTCCTCTGACGGCGTCCAGCCCGCCGGTTTCGGCGAGTTCATTGAAATATCGCTCGACGAGGCCTTCCCATCGGTCCGGCTCATGCCCGAACCATTTGCGGAGCGCCTGGCTTGGCGCGAGTTCCTTCATCCACGCGTCGACGGCGAGCCGCTAGCGCATCAGCCCGAGCGGCCAGCGCCGATCCACGAGGATGCGCTCGCCGTCGCCGGGCGACGGAGCGTCGCAGGCGCGCTTGATACGTATCCCGGCTGCTGAGAGTTTACTCATATATGTCGGGGTCGTTCTTGCCGTTCGATCCATTTTCTGTTGCAACGGATAGCGAGGTCACAAGAGATACATCTATGATCTCATATCCTCTGCCCTGTGGATCAAACACAACCGCTACGCGTGGGCCTTTCGGCGCCACCGCGATGAACTCGGGATGATCGATCCGGAAACGCCTGCCGTCAGCCAAATTTATTGTGAAAGGCATGAACGGCTCAGATCGCACACGCTCTCGCAGTGACTCGATTCGCATAATGCAGCCTCCTCACCACTCCGGCCCGCCCGTGTATCGGCCGTACACGTCCGCCAGCGCCTGGACCATCTCGCCCAGCGTGCAGTTCGCCAGCGCCCCCGCGACCAGGCTCGGCATCACGTTCTCGTCGTTCCTCGCCGCGGCGCGGATCGCGTCGAGGGCACGCTCGGCGCCGGCGGCGTCGCGGCGATTCTTGAACTCCGTCAGCCGCTCGACCTGAGTCACCTCTACCGCGTGCGGGATCGAGAGGATCTCGATGTCGCGCTTCTCTTTATCGTCGCGGTAGGCGTTGACACCGACGATCAGGCGGTCGCCGGCCTCGACCTCCTCGCTGTAGCGGTACGAGGCCTCGGCGATCTGCCTGCGGAAGTAACCTTTATTGATGCCCGCGACCACGCCGCCGGTCGCGCGCGGACAGGGCCCGCCGCCCATCTCGTCGATCTCGGCGATGTAGTCGAGGGCGTCGGCCTCCATCGTGTCGGTGAGTTTCTCGACGAACCACGACCCGCCGAGCGGATCGACCGTGCGCGTC
>CAZTEE010000242.1:0-2033 GCA_964611775.1 uncultured Phycisphaeraceae bacterium
TTTGATGCCGGCGGCGTGGCGGTGCGGTCACTCGACGGTGACGCTTTTCGCGAGGTTTCGGGGTTTGTCGACGTCGTGGCCGCGGAGGACGGCGGCGTGGTAGGCGAGGAGTTGCAGGGGGACGACGGTGACGAGCGGGCTGAGCATCTCGGGGACGTCGGGGACGTAGAAGACTTCCTCTGCGTAGTCGCGGATGCGTTCGTCGCCGGCGGTTGCGACGGCGAGGATCCGCCCTCCTCGGCTGCGTACTTCTTCGATGTTGCTGATGACTTTGTCGTACTGCACGCCGCGTGTTGCGATGAAAACGACGGGCATGCCGTCGTTGATGAGGGCGATGGGGCCGTGCTTCATTTCGGCTGCGGGCATGCCCTCGGCGTGTATGTATGAGATTTCCTTGAGTTTGAGCGCGCCTTCGAGGGCGACGGGGTAGTTGACGCCGCGCCCGAGGAAGAGCCAGTTTTCCTGGTCTACATAGCGAGCGACGGAATCGCGCACTTCGTCGCTGGAGGCGACCACGGTTTCGATGTGGTCGGGTATTTTTTCGAGTTCCGCGATGAGGTGGGCGCATTGGTCGGCGCTCATGAATCTTCGTCGTGCGATGAAGAGCGCGAGCATTGTGAGGACAGCGACCTGCCCGGTGAACGCTTTGGTGCTGGCGACGCCGATCTCGGGTCCGACGCGGAGGTATACGCCGGCGTCGGTGTCGCGTGCGATGGATGAGCCGACGACGTTGACGACGCCGAGCGTGCGGGCGCCGCGATCGCGGGCTTCGTGGAGCGCGGCGAGTGTGTCGGCGGTCTCGCCGGACTGGCTGACGACGATCATCACCGTGCCGTCTTCGATGATGGGGTTGCGGTAGCGGAACTCGGAGGCGTACTCGACCTCGGCGGGTGCTTTGGCGAGATCTTCGATGAGGTACTCGCCGATCATGGCGGCGTGCAGCGCGGTGCCCTGCGCAGCGAGTATGAAACGTCGGGCTTTTACGAGGTCGCGGGCGTACTCGCCGACACCGCCGAGGACCACCCGACCCTCGCGCTGGTCCAGCCGACCGCGGAGGGTCGTGCGCAGGGACTGCGGCTGCTCGAAGATCTCCTTGAGCATGAAGTGCTCGAAGGCGCCGAGTTCGATCTGTTCGAGTTCGAGTTCCAGTTCCTGCACTCGAGGCGTGACGGGGGTGTTGTCTACGGTCGTGGTGTGGAAGCCGTCGCGGGTGATGGTGCAGACCTGGTAGTCGTCGAGCGTGAACGCGCGGCTGGTGTGAGAGACGATGGCGGAGGCGTCGGAGGCGACGATGTATTCGCCCGCGCCGACGCCGACCATCAGCGGCGAGCCTTTTCGCGCGACGACGAGAACATCGGGTTCTTTCTCGCAGATGACGGCGATGGCGTAGGCGCCGGTGACTTCGCGGAGTGCGCCCTGCACCGCGGTTTCGAGGTCGCCCTCGTAAAGCTCGCTGATGAGCATCGCGAGTACTTCGGTGTCGGTCTCGCTGGTGAAGTTGTGCCCGCGCTCCTTGAGCCAGATGCGTAGGGCGGCGTAGTTCTCGATGATGCCGTTGTGGATGAGGGCAAGCCCGTGGCGGTCGTCGACGTGGGGGTGGGCGTTTGGCTCGGTGACCGAGCCGTGGGTCGCCCAGCGTGTGTGTGCGATGCCGAGGTCGCCGGTGAAGCCGGGCGATTGTTCAAGGCGTGCTTCGAGGGCGGCGACCCGTCCGACGGCCTTGGCGACGTGGATGGAGCCGTCGATCACGGCCAGGCCCGCGGAGTCGTACCCGCGGTACTCGAGGCGTTTGAGGCCTTCGAGGAGGATGGGGGCGGCCTGGCGATGTCCGATATAGGCGACTATGCCGCACATGAGTCTTGTTCTCCCGGCGCCGGTCGGACCCGCGCGATCACGCCGATCGGGCGGCGGACATAGAGGATACGCCCGGCGTCCGGACATGATCGGCAAGATCGGGCCTGGACCCCCGACCTAAACGTGGGACATGCTCCCACTGCGCAACGGGTGGGCGTGGCATTAAGCCGAGCGGCGGG
>CAZTEE010000242.1:2043-2499 GCA_964611775.1 uncultured Phycisphaeraceae bacterium
GGCGGGCGGAAATATACCGTATATATGGCATCATCAACCGTGGGGCGGCCTCCGTGCCCGCCTGGTTGTGGGTGAATATAGATGCTGTACATGGGCAGGCAGGGACGCCTGCCCAAGGGGTTCGGGGGAGCCTGCCCCATGGGGATAGATCAATCAGGATTCTGGCAGGATTCTGGGCGGCACGGCTCTCCGAGTGTTCCGTAGAGCTTAGTCAGGCGCCGCAAAGGGCGCGCCGACGTGAGCCGGGCGATCGCGCGGGCGATAGGCACTCTCGCCCAACACACCCTTCGGGCGTGCCGGGGCGCCCCTTCTCAGACTGGTGATGCTGGCTACAGAGATTGGTTTCTACAGAGCGGCCAAAGAGCAGCGCCATTCCGGGAACTTATAATATTATCGGCCGCGATTGTCAGACGTTGAAGAGGAAGTGGACGACGTCGCCGTCGCGCATCGTGTAGG
>CAZTEE010000243.1:0-2493 GCA_964611775.1 uncultured Phycisphaeraceae bacterium
GTTGCGGTTGACGTCGCCGACCTCGCGCATGCGCAGCGCGATGAAGGTGTCGGCGGCGGGCATGCGCGAGAGGGCCTCGAAGTCGTCGCGCATCTGGCGTTCTATCGCGCGGGCCATCTGCTCGACCTCGGCGATCGCGGTCCCGCCCGAGACCAGCCCGCCGACGCTGCGGAAAATCTGCCCGATCCCGAGCATGAGGAACGCGACCACGCCGACGGCGACGAGCAGTTCGACGAGCGTGAAGCCCGAGGGTCGGCGGTGCTCGTGTCGTTTTGTCGGGCCGGGTGTGTTCATGGTTTATGCGCGATGCAAAATTAGTTGGAGGTTACGGGTATGACGCGGGCGTCGATGGGGCTGACGCGCCAGCGGGTGTCGTCGCCGGGGGTGGCGCTCGTGACCTCGGGGTTTAGGGCGTACACGAAGATCTGCTCGAGCGGCGCGCCGCGACGGGGCGCGAGGACCGCGGCGAGGTTCCGCCGGGGCGCGTCGTCGAGCCAGCCGCGGAGGATGTCGGGGTCGTTCGGGTCGAGAGACTGTGAGACGACGCGGACGACGTCGTCGGCGCCGGGGTCGTCCGTATTGTTCCCGAAGCCCATGGTCGAACTCATGAGGAGGATCTGTCTGGGTGTGGCGACCCAGGCGAAATCTTCGTTTTTGTCAACACTGATGAAATATTGTCTGCGGCCGGCGTCGTAGCCGAGATCGACCGCGAGTTCGCGGACGATGGATCCGGGGTCGTTCGTCGGGAGGTGGTCGGGGGGCATGAAGGGGAAGTCGTCGTTCTGGAGGCGCGGCCGGCTCTGGGGCGAGAGGGCGTAGGTCATTACGATCGCCTGGCCGATGTCGCCGAGGGTTCGGAAGAAGAGGACATAGCCGAGGTCCGGGCGCAGGCCGGTGGGCGGGAAGCGGTCGTCGGCGACGTAGGAGAGGCGTTCGTTGAGGGACAGGAGCGTGGTGTTGCGCCACTGATAGTCGGCGACGCGGATCTCGCTGATCCACTGGGTGGGCTGGATGAGCGTGCCGAGGTTGAAGGAGGTGATTACGGGTGGAGCGAAAGAGTTCCCGGCGGCGGGAGGGGCGAGGTTCATGCGGATCTCGCCGGGGCTTGCGGGATCGCCGTCGAGCCTGAGTGTGACGTTGTTGGTGGGAGGGTTATTGAGGTCGAGCATCGCGGCGTTGGGCACGAGGAATGTGAATTCGAGGGGTGCGCCGCCGCCGAAGCCGGTGCTGTCGCTGATTGTGATGATGACTCGGAGCGAGGAGGGGATGACAGGCCCGTTGGAGAGATTTTGTATTTGAGACTGCCCGCCGACGGAGAACGGCGCCGAGGTCATCGTGCCCAAGCCGGCGCCGCCGTTGGTTGGGCCGCCGAAGACGTCGGGCGGGTTTTCGAATAGGACTTGGCCGGGGGCGTTGACGCGGAAGAACGCGTTGCCGCGGCCGCCGCTGGCGTTGAGAGTTGCGATGTCGAGGCGGGTCTCTTCATTTGCGACGCCGAGGGACCGGATCTTGGCCCATTGGCCGGTCGGGAGGTCGGAGGGGTTGACGCCTTCGACGTTGCCGAATTGTCCGCTGAGGGATGATTTGACGTTGAGGCCGACTTGTACGCTGCGTCGGATTTGAGTGGAGGTTTGTTGTTGTTTGGCGAGGCCGGCGAAGAGGGCGGCGAGGCCGAGGATCCCCAGGCCGAGGATCACGACGGCGAGCATGACTTCGAGGAGTGTGAAGCCGGGTCGATGTGAGGGTTTTGTTTGGAGATTAAAAAAACTCAGCGCGCGGGGCGCCGACGCTGCCTCCCCAGGGCGTCGGTCGCTCACCCGCGCGGCTGAGCTTGGCCAGAGTATAGCCGACGGATTGGGAGTGTGTCGAGTCATCTTTTCACCGTGGCTCCGGTATAGCGGTTGAAGCCGATAACCTGGGCGTTCTGGTCGATCCACCGGCTCATGGAGAGGACGAATTCGTCGTTGATCAGGCGTGATTTGCGGTCGCCCGTGCTCGGCCGGGGGGCGAGGGACGAGTCCGGGCGGACAAGCCAGGGTTCGCTGACGCCGGCGCCGGCCTGGAGGGACTGGAGATCGACGACGGCGAGGAGGGCGGCGGTGCGGAGGCGGACCTCGGGGTTCGGGCGAGTCAGGCTGGGATCGATGGGGTTTATGCAGCCGGGGTCGAAGGCGTCGATGTGGTCGTAGGGCAGGGACGCGCGGACGCTCGACCCGGGGACCAGGCCGGTTCCGGATTCATCCAGCGGCTCGTTGGGCCATTCGATGTAGGCGTCGAAGGGCTGTGTGATCCCGTCGCCGAAGTTCGCGCTGACGGACCCATCCGGTCGGAAGGCGATTGCGAACGACTGCGCGTGGCGGACGACGGAGCGGGCCTCGTCGATGTTCAGCGAGGGTGTGGTCTGCTCGCCGGAGATGACCCTCCAGGGATCAACGCCTTCATCGACGTAGAGACGGGGGTCGTTGCGGGGGAAGATCCAGGGGACGACGTTGT
>CAZTEE010000244.1:0-2492 GCA_964611775.1 uncultured Phycisphaeraceae bacterium
TGTTTACCGCGCGAAGCACCGACTTCGGCCCCGAGCCGCCGAAGTCGGTGGCACGCCGCTGCGGAATGTGATGACGCAAATCGTTCTAAGATAAGTTCGGCGCCGGCGTTCAGCCTTCGAAGTTGAAAGAGCCGACGGGCGCGGGGGAGTCGTCGTGGATCGCGGCGGCGCCGGCGGGGGCGCGTTCGGCGGCGAGTTTCTCAACAACCATCTGCCACGTGTCCCGTTCGAACTCGAGCAGGCGGATGACCTCGTCGACGAGGTCGACATTCTTTTCGAGATTGGCCTCGATCAGGCGTGTGTACATGTAGGTGTACAGGCCGGAGAGTTTGTCGCAGAGGTTGCGATCGACCTCCGGGCGGAGCGCGTTGATGAGCTCCATGATGATGGCCTTGGCCTGGCTGAGGCCGTTGAAAATCTCTTCGTGGTTCTTCGTGGCGATGCCGTCGCGGCCCTGGCGGCAGAAACGGATCGCGCCCTCGACGAGCATGACTCGGAGTTCGGCGGGGCTGGCGGTGAGAACCTTGGTTCGCAGGTACGGGTTGTCTATGTTCGCGGCCATATCGAACGGAGTATCGGACCGCCCGCGTGAGGGCTTGACCGCGATCACGAAAAATCAGCCGATCAGCGACAGCGACCCGAGGGCCGACTGCTGGGCCTGGAGTTGCGCGAGGGCCTGCTCCATCGCGGCGAACTGGCGTTCGAAGCGTACGCGCTTGCCGTCGAGTTGCACGTCGAACGCGGTGATGCGGTTCTGCTTGAGGCGGATCTGGGTGTCGAATGTGTTCTTGCGGCGTGTGAGCACGCCGTCGACGGAGTCGGTGAAGCGTTCTGAGAGTTCGGCGAGGACTTCCAGGACGCCCAGGCGCGTCGAGACAATCTCCGTGGCGGCGTTGTTGACGGTGACGCCGGGCGCGATCTCCTCCGGCTCGACGCGCTCCTGTGCGAACGCGGAGAAGAGGTCCGCGACGCCGGCGGGGTCCTGCGCGAGAGCCGTGCGGAAGTCCTCCGTGTCGAACTCGAGTTTGCCCTGGTCGCCGGCGCGGATGCCGACCTGGAATAGGAAACGGAACTGGCCCTGCACGTCGAGGCCTTCGCCGCGGATGGAGTTCTGTAGTTCGCGTTCGACCTGCTGGATGAGGCCGTCGCCGAGGAGCGAGCCTCGTTCGTTGGTTTCGCTGTTGAATCGGCCGTGGAATCGTACGCGGTCGATCACGCCGTTGAATGATTCGACGAAGGCGTTGATGGATTCCTCGATCTTGGCGGTGTCGCGCGAGACGTTGATCTCGACTGGGGCTGTGCTCGTGGATCGGAGGTCAAGGGAGACGCCGCCGATCGCGCCTTCGACGGTGTTGGAGCTGCTGGTCAGGAGGATGGCGTCGGCGGGGTTTGTGGAGCCGAAGAACACGACGGCGTCGCGTGCTTTGGTGAGTTGTGCGAGGCCGAGGTCCGTGCCTTTGGAATCGATGGTCAGTTGGCCGATCTCGCCGCTGGTCCGCGAGGTGAGGACGATGCGGAACGGGCTTACGCCGAACCCGTCGTTGACGATCGAGGCCTGCGCCCCCGCGCCGGCGGCGTTGATCTTGTTTACGACCTGATCGAGCGTGTCGGTCGCGTCAAAGGTGATGGTGCGTTCGAAGGAGCCGTCGACTTTGTTCCCGTTGTCGGGGTCGCCCGCGCCGATGATGTTGAGGGCGCGTGCGACGCGGCCGGTGGTGTCCTGGATCTGGAGTGCGAGCGTGCCCCCGGCGTCGTCCTCGATGACGATGCCGTCGCCGGTGTCGTTGATGCGCGCGTCGGCGTTGACGCCCGCGCTGTTGATCTTGCGTATGAGGTCGAAGACGGTCTTGTCGTCGGCGCTGACGGTTATATTCGAGGTCGAGCCGGTGGAGTCGGTGATGCGGAACGAGCCGGTCCCGATCCCCGCGCCGGCGTTGAGGCTCGAGAGCAATGTTCCCTCGGAGATATATCGGCTCTGGAGATTGCCCGAGTCGGCGATGCCCGACGTGAACGAGCCGGCGAGGCCGAGGTCGTCGGCGGCGCCGCCGGCGAGGCTGAAAGTCGTCCCGCCGGTCGTCGTGTCGGTGAGAATCAGTCCGTTGCCGGACTTATTAAGACTGGCGGTGACGGCGCCGGCCGTGCCCGTCTCGATCGCCGAGATCAGGTCGCTGACGGATGCGTCAGTGTCGAGATTCAGCGCGAAGACCGACCCGTTGCGCGTGGTGATCGAGAGGTCGCCCGCGGTGAGGCCGGACCCGCCGTTGAGGCTCGAGACGAGCGTCGAGTTAAGCCCGGCGATCAGGCGCGAACTCGATAGCGTCGCGCCGGCGGGCTGGCCGAGCAGGCCGAGGTTCCGAGCCGTGGGCCGGGCGGTCGGGCCTTCGAGGACTTCGACATCGCCGACGGCGCTCGAGAGTTCGATGCGCGTCCCGTCGGCGGAGAGGGCCGCGGTGACCTCGCCGTTGGTCGAGGATTCGATGATGCTGAACAGA